>NZ_JBAUIK010000015.1:0-30275 GCF_049682855.1 Pontixanthobacter sp.
GTTCGGAAAACTCAAGGACTGGCGGCGCATCCACACTCGCTATGACAGATGCGCACACACTTTCATGTCCGCCATCTGCATCGCCGCAACCGTCATCTTTTGGCTCAATCAATGAGTCCTGAGCCTAGGCCGCAAGGTCAAAATTGAAGGTCAAAGCCCGTTATGGGTTTCGATTGGCAAGTCGAAACGGCTGTAACGCCTTCCTGAATCTATGGCTGAACAAATAAATCAGCATCTATAATTTGGAGGAGAAACGTAAATCGGGAATGAAGCGCAATGCAAAGCATCACAAGATTGGATGTAATACGCAGAAACTTGGAGCGCGCTGAATAATGGCATACTCTACTGCAACTATTGCATCACTGGCACTTCAATGTGCTCCGTCGGTAGCGCCGGAAACGGTTATCGCGATTGTTCATACTGAAAGCCGCGGCCATGTCTTCGCCCTCAACGTCAACGGAGGACGGCAACCGCGCCGCCAGGCCAGCGCTGCAGCAGCTGCCGCCACAGCTAAACGCTATGTTGCAGCAGGTTATTCAGTCGATCTGGGCCTTGGCCAGATCAATTCCCGCAATATGCGCTGGCTTGGCCTCACATGGGAAACGGTGTTCGACCCCTGCACCAACATTGCAGCATTAGGCCGCGTTCTTACTCAGAATTATAATTCGGTAAAAGCGGGGCGCGACCCACAAAGCGCCCTTCGTATTGCCCTCTCAATGTATAATACAGGAAGCCAATCGCGTGGATTTCGCAATGGCTATGTCGCCAAAGTCGTCGGCAATGCTGGCATTGCCGATAGGCAAGTGTCCTATGCCCCCACTGCATCGCAACCAATCGCGGAAACCAGCAATGACCTGCGGGTAAATATCGTCACGGAAAACGTGGCGCGACAGGCGCCACCTCGCCCTGCACCGCCCCCGAGATGGAACCTCTTTGAGCGTGCGGCTTACGAACGCGAAACCAAAGCTCTCGCAAATAATGAAAGGGGCAGCATATGAGCATCATCCTAAATTTGGCACGGGGCGCTAAGGTGCGGCGCACATCCCGTGCAACGAAATCTAACCAGCTTCAAAACAAGCGCCAACGTGCGGTGTTCTGGAGCATAGCCCTCTTGTCTGCGGTGTTCATTTCGTTTGCGATCCCCGAACCCGCATACGCGCAGAACTTGGAAAGCTTTGCCAGCAACGTGCGCGGGCTTTTATCATCGACCCTCCTTCGAACACTGGCAGTCATCGCCGTAATTGTAACCGGCCTACTCTGGTTTACAGGCCGCGCCTCGACCGCAGTTCTGGTGACGGTCATTATTGGTATCGCCATAGTCTTCTCGGCGGATTCCATCGTCGGTCTCATTGCAGGCTGACGGCGATGAACGATGAAACCGAAAGTCTGACAAAAAACACGCTGTTCCTCGCGGTGACGCGCCCGGCGCTCTGGGCGGGGATTCCAATTGAAGCGGCGGTGTTACTGTTAATCGCCAGCGCATCGGTACTGATTCAAAGCAACAGCCCACTCTATACCGCATTGATCGCGGCTTTTGGCTATTCAATTTCGCGGCTGATCGTGCGGCATGATGTTAATGCATTTCGCCTGCTGTTCCTTTGGGGCCGGACGAAAGCAGGCAACCGAAACCGAGCGTTTTGGGGAGGCAGCAGCTACTCGCCGCTGCCTCTTACAGGCCTGCGCCGCAAAGGCTTCGGTCGTCATGGGTAGATTGCTCGCCTCCAACAATTCTGTGCCGCTAAAAATAGCGCAGCGCGAAGCAACGCCTGAAAAATTCTTACCGTATGCGCGCCATATAAACGAGGAAATGGTCGCGCTTGATTCCGGCGATATCATGGTGACTTTCGAACTCACTGGCCGCGCCTTTGAGACGTCGGATGTGCGTGATCTCAACGACTGGCATACGAAGTTAAACGGATTGCTTAGAAACCTGCATGATGAACGGTTGTCGGTGTGGACCCATCTTATCAGGATGCGCGTGGATCAATATCCCGGCGGGGCATTCAAATCTGGTTTCGCTGCCGATCTGGACCGCGCCTATTTTGGCCGCATCAACCGGGAGCGGATGTTCATCAACCGCTTCTTTGTCAGCCTTGTCATTCGCCCTGCTGCGACTGGAAGCGACAAGATCATCCGGCTCTTCAAGCGGAAGGTTTCCGGGCAAGCGGAAAAAAGTCCGCTGATTGACGAGGCACTAGTCGAATTGCTCGACGACAAGGCTCGCGACTTTGAAAAGCTCATGGCGCGCTGTCAGCCGCGCCGCTGCGGGATATATGCACATCGCGGATTGATGTTTTCCGAAGCGATGGAAGTCGCAGACATGGTGATGACCGGACGCCATGTCCGTGTTCCCGTGGTTCGCGGGCATCTGGGCGGCGCGCTTTACCGCGCGCGGACGATTTTTGGCGCGGAAACTATCGAGGTTCGCGGTGCCGACACTTCAGCCTTTGGCGGGATCTTTGGAATCCGCGAATATCCTGCGCAAACTACCCCGCGCCAGTTTGAAGCGTTGCTGTCGGTCGATTTCGGGTTCGTGCTGACACAATCCTTCACATTCCTTGGGCGGGCCGCAGCAACCGAGAAATTCCGCCTGCGCATGACGCAAATGGAAAATTCAGGCGACCGCGCGGTCAGCCAGGCTGATGCGCTGATTGATGCAAGCGACGATCTGATGTCAAACCGCTTTGTTCTGGGCGATCACCATTTCACGCTTGCCGTTTATGGCACAAGTATGCGCGCCTTGCGCGATCATATGTCTGTGGCGCGAGCGGCGCTTGCCGATACCGGGATGGTCGCAGCACGAGAAGGTGCTGCGCTTGAAGCCGCCTATTGGTCGCAGCTTGTCGGCAATTTCGCGTGGCGCGCCCGGCCCGCGCCTATCACATCGCTTAATTTCGCCGCATTTTCGCCATTCCATACTTTTCCTGCGGGACAAGCGACCGAAAATCATTGGGGTGACGCAATAGCGCTTCTCAAAACCAGCGCGCGAAGCCCCTACTTCTTCAATTTCCATAAAGGCGATCTGGGTCACACGCTGATCATTGGTCCCTCTGGCGGCGGCAAGACCGTGCTGCTCAACTTTCTGATGGCTCAGGCGGAAAAAACCGGCGCGCGTCAAATTTTTATTGATAAGGATCGCGGCGCGCAAATTTTTGTGCAGGCAAGCGGCGGTACTTATCTCGCATTGCATAATGGCATCGCCACCGGCTTCTCTCCGCTCAAAGCGCTGAAAGACTGCGCCCCGGACAAAAGCTATCTCTCGCTTTTCATCCGCCAATTGGTCCGCGCCGATGGCAAGCCCATCTCGGTCCAGGAAGAACGACGTATTGAGGACGGCATAAATGCAGTCATGAAACTGCCCGTCGCTGACCGTTCGCTAAGCGCGCTGCGCTCAATGCTCGGCATGAAAGATGCGGCAGGCGTTGGCGCGCGGCTGGAAAAATGGACGTCGGAAGGATCGCTAGGCTGGGTGTTCGACAATCCCGATGACAGCATGACGCTTGATGCGCGATTCATCGGCTTCGACATGACCGATTTTCTCGACAATGCCGATATCCGCACACCTGTCATGTTGTACCTGTTTCACCGGATCGACCAGCTCCTAACCGGCGAGCGGATGATTATTTGCATTGATGAATTCTGGAAGGCGCTGGGCGATGAAGCCTTTCGGCGCTTTGCGCAAGATGGCCTGAAAACCTATCGCAAACGCAATGCACTCATGGTTTTTGCAACACAGTCACCAGCAGACGCGCTTAAAAGCGACATAAGCCATTCGATCCTCGAACAGGTCGCAACCAAGATCATGCTGCCCAATCCGTTTGGTGCGCGGCGTGATTATGTGGATGGATTCGCCCTGTCAGAAGCCGAATTCAAACTCGTGCGTGAAGACCTCTCGCCTGAAAGCCACAAGTTTCTGGTCAAACAGGGCCATGACAGCGTGGTGGTCGAACTTGATCTGAGCGGTCTCGATGACGCGCTGGGGGTCCTGTCTGGTCGCGCCGAAACCACAGCCCAAGTCGATGAAATCATAGCCGAGGTAGGAAGCGACCCTGCCGCCTGGCTTCCCCTCTTCCATAGCCGGAGGCGTCCCAGCTGAATCCAACAATGACGCTGAACCATGAAGAAAGGTAAGACGATGAAGAAATTGACACAGATACTGAGTGCCACGCTGCTTTTCGCAGCCCCCTTGCCCGCTTTTGCCCAAGGAATGCCCGTCCATGACAGCGCCGGCCTGATCCAGCAAATCAACACGGTCAGGCAAACCATACAAATGGTCGAGCAAGGCAAGGAACAAATTGCCGAAGCGCAAAGGCTCTATGAGGATTTAAACAAGCTCACCGATATTCCGGCATTAGCCCAGCAGCTCAAAACCGATGCACTGCGCGAGCTTGATACATCAAACGGTTCGCTCGAAGGGTTCGGAAATGGCGATCTTAATGTAGTTGGCGCAGGACGCGCGAAGGCCGATGAAGTCTATCGCGGACTTCTTGACCGGCTTGGTCTGGCAGGCTCGGAACAGTCGCGCGCTGCCTTTGATCTCAATGCGCGCAACATTGGTATCAATGCCGGCCTTGCAGAAAATGTCGGCGCTGCTGTTACATCGCGGTCGCAGGGGCTGGACCAATTACGCAGCAGATTGACCACCGCATCCACGGCCAAGGAAGTCGCTGATCTGACCGCGCGGTTGCAACTGGAATCTGCCGCCATGCAGAATGACCAGCTGCGCTTGCAAGCCATCGCTTTGCAGCAACAAGCACAGGAACGCGCTCGCGCTGCCGAGGGCCAAGCTGCCTTGGCACAAAAGCTTGATGAAGCAAGCCGCTACTACCGGGGACAATGACCATGCGGGCTGCACCCCTGACGATCCTGATGTTGCTCGCGGGGTGCGGCGCGTCTGAGACTTCGGACGGCACGGACAGCGATATGCCAGCCAGAAGTTGGAAATATTACGCTGCCCACCCTGCCGAGATTGGTCCGATGCAAGAAATTTGCCGCCGGTGGGCAGGTTCGAATGCCCAGGCGAGCGAACAGCCTGCCGTGGTCACGACCAACTGCCGTGCAGCAGCATTCGCCAAGTCACAGCTTCAACTGACCCAATAGAACCAAGCCAAAAGGACCAGATGCCGAAATGGATTTTAGCGATCATGTTTTTACCACGATGTTTGAGGCGCTTAACTCCGCCTTGGGCGCAATCGTCGGTAAATATGCTGCTATAATCGGCATTGTATCGCCCGCGCTGCGGATCGGCATTGTGATTTACATTTCGCTGCTGGGTTACGCGATCATGCGCGGCGCTGTGCAATATCCATTCCGCGAATACGTCTATCGCGGCTGCCAACTCGCTTTCCTCTATTTTGCCGTAACCTCGCTTTACGGAACCCAGATCGGCATGTTCGCACTTGGAGGCCTGCCAAGCCAGTTCGCCACAGCTCTTGGCGGCGCGGATGTTGGCGGCCTTGGCGGCTTTTATGACAAGCTGGCAGGCACCGGCTTTGAAACCGCCAACACTATGCGCAAGATCGCGGCGAATTATCAGGAAACTCAAGGCACGCTTCCCGATATTGGCTATGCCGTATTTTCGGGCTTTCTGGTGGTGATGGTCCTTATAGCCACCTTGTTATGTGCTGCTATCGGGTTCGTCATCAGCGCGTTTGGTCTGTTTGCGCTGGCTTTGTTATCAGTGGTCGGTCCGCTCTTTGTCGCGGCACTCCTGTTCGAGTCCACGCGCGGTTATTTCTTTGCCTGGCTGGGCGCGTGCATCAACTATCTGATGCTGATCGTCTTCGCGCTCGTTCTGACGCTGTTTCTGACCCAGACCGGCGAAGCGATAATCGCCACAATTTCTGAAAATGACGAAATAGGCGTGGCCGCAATCAAGGCTCTGGCTTTTTACGCGCTCGGCTTTTTCTTTTTCCTGCAAATTCCCATGCTCGCCGCATCTTTAGGTGGCGGTGGCCCCGCCCTCGCCAACCAGTTCGCATCGGCAATCGCAGCAGCAGGCGGGTTCGTTATCGGGCGCGGCGCGACCGGAGCGCAGGCAACAAGCCGCGCCATTGAACGCGGCTTCGCGCGCGGTATCGCAAGAATGCGGACATCAGGTTCGGTCAGTCGCGGAACAAGCTAAGGAGCAAAATATGCGTAAACAAATCATGGCTCTGATTGCCGCCTTGGCAATCTCGATACCTGCCAGCCCTATTGCCGCTGCACCAAAGTCGCCCAAGCTCTCCAAGTGCGACGGTAAAAAGCGCAGGCCAGCCAACCCTTACGGCTCGATATTACCGACCGTCGATCCCGAGACTGGCACGTCAACGCCTGCAGGGCAGCCGTCTGGTAATGAATCGGGCGAGGAACCGAAACGTGAAGGTGTTGAAGTATTCCCGAGCAAATCATCCGCGCTCCCAAAACCCGCAACAAGGCCCGGCGCCCAGACCCAACCCGTAGTCCCACCTATCAGTAGCGCGCAGCCAAAGCGCGTTTATCAGAGTTGCTGAGTGATGGCAGGCGGCGTCACCGACAGAGATGATCTCAAAGCCTATTTTGCGGAAAGCGCAAGCTGGGACCGCGACCGCTTTGTTGCAGCACGTCGTTCAAAGCGGCTCGCTTGGATGGTAGCAGCAATAGCAAGCGGACTTGCGATTACCGGCGTTGCCGCTGTTGCAATGCTGACACCGCTTAAGACCGTCGCGCCCTACGTTATCACCGTCGATAAGGCGACCGGCGCGAGCGAGATCACCGCGCAAATGACTGGCGACAACCAGATTACCTATAATGAGGCTGTCGCCAAATATTTCCTCGCCGATTATGTCCGCAACCGCGAGGGCTGGATACCGCAAGCACGCAAAGAGTTTTTCGAGGGCGTGCTGGCGATGTCATCACGCGAGGAACAGGCACGCTGGACCGCCTTCTATAGCAAAGACAATGCAAGCTCGCCGCAGAACGTCTTTACCGATCTTGATACGGTATTCATCGCGGTCAAATCGGTCACATTCGTGTCCGAAAACGTAGCGCAAATACGCTTCACCAAATCGCTCCAGCAAGGGTCGCGCGTTACCGACACGCAGGCCATCGCAACCGTGACCTACGATACCACCGACACACCAACTACCGAACAGCAACGGTTCAAAAATCCGCTGGGGCTCGAAGTGCAAACCTACCGCGCTGATCTGGAGGTCACACCATGAAAAATCTAAGAAACTTCACCCTATTGGCGCTGCTGTTTAGCGGATCGCCAATAATGGCTGGTGAAACCCCTCAGCCAACGGCGCAAGACAACCGAATCCGCGAAGTCATCTATGACGAAAATCAGGTCTTCCGTATTGTCGGAGTTTTTCGGTCGGCAACCCAGATCGTATTTTCTCCGGGCGAACGCGTCGAGCATGTCGCGCTCGGCGACACGATCTCCTGGGAAGTTGCCCCGGCTGAAAATTCACTGTTCATCAAGCCGCGCGAACGAGCTGGCCCAACCAATCTGATCGTCATCACGCGTTCAAACACAGGAAACCGAACCTATACATTCGAATTGAGCGCACGCCGGGGAGCCATTCGAGAAAGAACACCGGATACCTTCTTTAAGGTAGCCTTCCGCTATCCGCGCGAAGAGGCAGCGGCGGCACAAGCTGCTGCAACGCAGGCAGCATATTCCCAAGCAGTCGCGCTGCAATCCGGAGCAATACGCTCGGCGCTTGATCTTGGTGTTCTCGAAGGCACACGAAATCTCAAATATAGCGTGCAAGGATCATCGGAAATCCAGCCTTCCGAAATCACTGACAATGGGCAGTTTACTGCGCTGCGTTTCCCAAACCAGCGCGAATTACCTGCAATATTTGCTATCAATCCGGATGGCACTGAGAGCATTGTTCCGTTAGATGTTCGCGATGAGTTTGTGGTGGTGCACGGCGTGTTTGCGCAGCTTCGTTTGAGGCGCGGCAAGAAGGTGCTGTGCATCTTCAATGAAGCACCTGATTTTTATGGACGCGATCCCAAGACTGGCACGGCGTCAAGCATCGTCGAACGCACAGATGATGGGGAGACACGGTGATGGCCGATACAGCCAATGACGTCGGAGCCGCTGAACGCGCTAAAGTCGATCAAACCCCTGACCCAGACGAAATTGACCGCAGCCCGGCGGGCGAACGCGGTAGCAAAATGCCGTCTATTCCCGGCACCACTATGGACCCGAAAAAGATGATCGGCTTTGCCGCCGCCGCTGGTGCGCTTATGTTTACGGTACTGGCACTTGGAACCGGGCTGACCGGCAATTCAGAATTACCGCCCGTAAAACCAAAACCGGCGCTCGAAGCGGCAGACTATGACCCGGCCACGGTGATTGCACCGACGCTTGCAGAAGCTGGAACCGATCCCAATGCGCCTATTCCATTGGGGGAACCGGTTGTTCCTGCTATTGGCGAGCAGCCACAATATTCGCAAGGCCAAGCACCAGCTACAGTGCAACAGCGTCAGCAATCCCCAGCCGAGGCGCTGCGCGAAGCTGCGCGCCGATCCTCGCTGATTGCCTATGGCGGCGAACGCGCCGGTGGAGGCAGTGCAGCCAACTATGGTGCGGCGGCAAATGGAGCAAGCCCCGGAGAAGATTCGCCACGGCAATCCACCAACCTTGATACGCTCCGGCGCGCGTCGGTGATCGGGCAAGCTCAGGCCCGGACGCTTCCTGACCGGAATTTCCTGATTACAGCGGGAAGTTTCATCCCGTGCGTTCTGCAGACCGCGATGGATTCCAGTCAGCCCGGCTATGTGAGCTGTATTGTTCCGCGCAATGTATATTCCGACAATGGCCGGGTTGTGCTTCTGGAAAAAGGCACGAAAATCTTTGGCGAATATCAAGGCGGCCTCAATCGCGGACAATACCGCCTGTTTGTCCTTTGGACGCGAGCAGTGACACCGCGCGGCATCGCGATTGATGTGGGCTCGCCGGCAACCGACGCACTTGGTCGCGGCGGCGTAGACGGTAAAGTCGAGAGTTTCTTCTGGAAACGATTTGGCACCGCTTTGCTTTTCAGTCTCGTCGAGGATGCAGCGACCGTTGGAGCAGAAGCGGTCGGCAACAATGGTTCGAATGCCACCCGCGTTCCTTCCGACGCAGCCTCCACCGTCTTGCAGCAGAATGGCGACATCAAGCCGGTCCTGCGCAAAAATCAGGGTGAGGACGTTGGAATAACCGTCGCACAGGACTTCGATTTCTCGACCGTTTACGGCCTTGCGCTCAAATAATGGCCGCGCCGGGTAAAAACACCGCTGTTCTGGACAGCGTGACCCAGCCTTTAGCTAAATATCTCGGTGATGAGAGCGTCACCGAACTGGTCATCAACCTTCCCGGTGAGGTCGGCATAGAGCGGGGCGGGTGCTGGACATGGGAAAACGAGCCTTCGCTCGATTTCAAAACGCTTATGGCGCTGGCAACTGCTGCAGCCGCCTATACAGCGCAGGACATCACCCGCGAAAATCCTATCGTTTCGACCGTTTTTCCAACTGGCGAGCGGGTGCAAATCATTGTCCCTCCGGTCGTCCCCGATGAAACGGTCTCAATCACCATTCGCAAGCCATCGTCCGTAACCATGACACTGGATGATTTCGAGGCAGCTGGCTTGTTCAAGGACACTCGGATTTCTGAAAAAAAGGTCAGCCAGCATGAGTTAGACTTACTCACACTGCTGCGCGCAGGTCATCATGTCGCGTTCTTCGATGCTGCGGTCAAAGCAAAACTGAACATTCTCATCTCGGGCGCAACCGGCTCTGGCAAAACCACATTTTCCAAGGGATTAATCCAACTAATCCCTTCCGAAGAACGGCTCTTAACCATCGAAGACACGCGCGAACTGATCGTTCCCCAGAAGAATGTCGTGCACATGCTCTATGCAAAAGACGGGCAAGGCACCGCCAATGTTACTGCCAAGCATTTACTCGAAAGCGCGCTCAGGATGCGCCCTGATCGTATCTTGCTTCAGGAACTGCGGGATGGGACGGCGTTCTTTTACCTGCGCAACGTCAATTCAGGGCATCCAGGATCGATCACCACCATCCATGCCGATTCCGCCGAACTGGCCTTCGAGCAGCTGACTTTGCTGGTCAAGGAAAGCGAAGGAGGCTCCGATCTTGCGCGCGATGATATTCGGGCTTTATTAAAAATGCTCGTGGATTGCGTCGTGCAAATCAAAAAGACTGACGGCAAATTTCGGGTAACGGAGATCTATTATGACCCAGAAGGCAGGCACGCCGCCTGACGGCGGGGCGTTAAGATTACTCATCGGAATCCCGTTCGGGCTGCTCATTGCACTCGCCATAGCCAGTATGATTGGGTGGCTTATTCTAGGTCTGCCCGTCACTGCTTATGATCCGCTCAAAATTCCCCAGTTCGTCTGGTATTATCGCGGCGATCCGCACGTTGTGCGGGCGATGGCGGGCGGTTTGGTCGGCGGCGGCTTACTTCTGGTGGGCCTAATCTATGCGCTTTGGGCTCCCGGTGCGCCGCTGCATGGAGCTGCGCGCTTCGCCCGTGAAAGCGAGGTCAAGCGCCACGGCTTTCGCGCCCGCTCCGGTATCGTCCTCGGCCGCAAAGGCGGACGTTTCCTGACCTTTGGTGGGAGCGAGCATGTCATCGTCGAAGCTCCAACCCGCTCGGGTAAAGGCACCGGTATTGTCATTCCCAACCTGCTGACATGGCAAGGTTCCGTTGTTGTCCTCGATGTGAAACGCGAAAATTACGACGCCAGCGCGGGGTTTCGCGCTCATTATGGTCAGGACGTGTATCTTTTCAATCCGGCCGACCGCGAAGGCCGCACTGCCCGTTACAATCCGCTGGCCTACATCAACCGCGATGATTCCGATGATGTCATTATCGAATTGCAAAAGATCGCAACAATGCTGTTTGTTGCACCCGACCACGGCGAATCCTTTTGGGCCAATGGCGCACGGACCGGATTTGCTGGTGTCGGTGCATGGATTGCCGAAACCAGCGACGAGCCTCTAACGATGGGCGCAATCTATCGCCACTTGAACCAAGGCGATGCGCGGGGCTTTTTCCAAAAGGAACTGAACACTCCCAGTCTGAAGCTATCCGTCGGATGCCGCACGGCGCTGGCCGATTTTGCTGGTGGTTCAGACAATAGCTTTGCTGACGTCAAGAAAACGATCACAAACGTCCTCGGTCTGTGGCTCAATCCCCTGGTTGATGCCGCAACCGCAGCAAGCGACTTCGATCTTCGCCAACTCCGCAAACGCCCTATCTCGATCTATCTCGGCGTATCACCCGATGAACTGGACCGTATAGCCCCGCTCTACAATCTCCTGTTCCAGCAGCTTATCGACCTCAACGTGCGAGAACTACCGGGTGAGACCACGCCGATACCAGTGCTGGTCATCCTAGATGAATTTGCGCGGCTTGGCCGCGCATCGGTGATTGCCAGCGCCTTTTCCTATGTCGCAGGTTACGGGATCAGGCTCCTTCCGGTCATTCAGTCGCGTTCTCAATTGCGCGGCGTTTATGGCGAGCATGTCGCCGATGAAATCGTAGCCAATTGCGGCGTCGAAGTGGCGTTTACGCCAAAGGAACTGCGCGTCGCCAACGATCTGTCCGAACGTATCGGTTATGTGGGACAGGACAGCATTACCAAGTCGCTGACGATCAATGGATTACTCGCCAATCGGTCGAAATCTATTTCAGAACAACGCCGCGCCTTGATGCTACCGCAGGAACTGATGCAATTTTCAGCTGACAAGTTGATCCTTCTGCGCGGCGGCATCCCGCCAATCATTGGCTCGAAGATCGCCTATTTCAGCAGCCGCTTCTTCAAACGCCGCGCCTTTTCTCCACCGATTGTGCCTCTCACACCCAAAAAGGCGCGAAGGAACGAGGTCACGGCACCGTTCCGTGAGATGACCGAAGCGGAAGCAGCTGGGCACGAGACACGTCCGATGAAACAGGAGGATATTATGACGAGGGATAATCCCAGTTTTTTGGCTGATACGATGACGCTCATTCGCGATGGCGAAGTAAGAGGAATTATTGAGGAGGGAGACGAAAATGGCTGATAAACTCGAAGGTAACTCCTCGTCAGAAAGTGGCCATGCCGCTAGACCAAAAACCGGCCAATCCAAATCAACGCTCGATAAAGCCACGCCGAAGAAGCCAAAGCGAAAGGCAGAAAAACCGACAATTACCGATGATCTGTCAGGAAGATTCCTGCGCGTTGGCATTAAGATTTACAGAACTTCGGATGATAAAAAGCCGCTGGTTCGATTGGAACCTGACCGCCTCAAAACCAGTAACATTGATGCCCTGCCTGACATATTGCGGATTGCCAAAGCTAATGGATGGACCGCTGTAAGGATCAACGGCGGGGACAAATTTAAGAAAGCCGCATTCCTTGCCGCTGCCGCGCAAGGGCTGGCAGTAGAAAATTACAAACCGTCCAAAATTGTTCGTGCCGAAGCTGAGCGATTACAAGCACGTATTGCGGAGCGCGAGAAGCGGCGTGAAGGCAAAAAGCCGAATAGCAAATCATCAGAAGCCGCGAATGAAACAATAACATTCAAAACCCTTTCTGATCGCTTCTTAAAACAGTCTCATGAGGAAAACGCGCGTGACCCAGAGCTAAGACGCGCCCAGAGCCTTGTCGCCCAAACCATCTCGATCACACGAGCAAAATATCCTGATGATCCGGCAAAAGCATCAAAAGAAGTTGAAGCGAAACGTCAGGATGTGGCGCGGCGCATTGCCAGCGGAGATAGTATCGCAGCCATCCAGGTCCGCAATCAGCAGGCCCAGCGCGTGCGTGAAATCACCCAAGATCAGACAATGAAAAAAGACGGCAGAACGCGTTAAAATCGTTTGGGTGAAGGCTCACGCGACTGTTCTGGTTTCTTACGCTCAATACCAAGATTCCGGGCATGATGCGCGGCAAAAATTTCCGGCGTGGCATTCATATCGGGATGCTTATCAAGGAATTTGCGAACATCGTCTGCTAGCGTCTGGTCCTCGGATTTTCCGGTTGCTCCGAGCGCAGCAGCAGCTTGCTCATAAGCATGCCGTATCTGCTGCCAGCGGGATTTACCTTTTGCGATAAATGGTGGAAGATTTGATTGGCCGCGCGCAACAGCAACCGCCTGTTCGTTAGTGCGCCGGTCTGCATCTGTCATTGCCGGGCTTGGCCCACTTGCCAATCGAGCGCGCAATTTGACCAGTGCCATACTCGATCCAGCAATACCGCGACCGCGCGCGCGTCTCGGGGTGGCTTCCGCAGCGACGCCGCGCGCGCGTAGTTCATGGGCAAAGCGCTCACGAAACCGGCTAAGCTGAGCAGGACGCGGATTAAATCTAATGCGATCCAGGCCCTCGGCCTGCACAGTCAGATGGACATGCGGACGCGGCGTATCTCTGTGCAATGCCAGGACATAATCATGATTGTCGCTCAGCTCACTGTGGGCAAGCGCACGGACCGCTCCCAACACCTTTTCGGGGTCGGTTCCTGCTGGCATCGAAAATACCAATGACACCGATGATACGGTTGGCCGCGACCGCCATTGCAACGTGTCGCTCCACTCTGCTGCACGCTCGGCAACATCATCCTTTGAGGTCAGGATCTCTCCATCGCGGCTTTCAATGTCGACGATCCCTTTGCGCCCGATATAGTCGAGATGGGCTTTTACATGGCTACCACCGCGCTGGCGGCCTGTAACCTTCACCAACACCTCCGGCGCACCGCGCACGATCCGCGACAGCTTTGCCCGCGCCGTTTTTCCATTGGCAGCTCCATAGCTTCCATAAAGCGGGATATGGAGTGAGCCGTTCGGATCATGAATATAACGCACCCGGTATGCGGGCCGCGTCGCTTCCCACAAGGCCGATTCCAGACCCATTAGTCCGCAACCTTCCAGTAGCCCACATCGCCATGCATGGCATCACCGACTGCTGCGATCTGTTCGGCAATTTCCATCCGCATGTCGGCAATCCGTCGAAGGTCGTTTTCGATTTTCTTGTCGCCATCATCCATCATTCGCAAATTGGCAGCCTTCATCGCTTGATTGAGATTTCGGCCAATGCGGAGCAGTTGCATTCTGATCGGCGCGAGTTCGTTCAGAAGCCCATCATCGACGCGAGATTTCAAAGCAAGGTGTCGGCGCACCAATGCCTTTATCCAGCCTGACCGATTTGTTGAGCGCTGCGATGCGCGATATTCGATCACTGCAATCTCGGCATCAGTAAAGCGCAGCGAGACACGATTGCATGATGAACCTTCGGAAGGCTCGATCAGCGGAAGGCCGATATTCTCTTTCAGCAAATGTTCGATCATCTGCCGCATAATCACGCTTCGACCGCCCCGCCCTACCGCGAAACTATCGAGCGCAGCGAGGACACTCGTATCAAGCCTTATGCTAAGCATCGCAGTTGCCGGATGGGTATTTGTCGCCATTAAAATTGCCTCGTGAAACACGGGCATTGTAATACAACAAGCGCCGCTAGGCATATCCTGCAATTAAGACAAATACCCTAAAACCCCCTAAGAAAAGCGCATCCAAAGCGACAATCTTCATCAAAGATGAAGGCCGCTTTGGATGCGCTCGGGGGTTAGGTTTTTGAGTGCACCTGTGAAGCGAGACTTCTCAAGCGGGCAGAAGATCGCCGCACGATTTCGTGCTGGCGGCTGGCGGTCGCGCTCCCCCATTCGGCGATCTCGGCGACTGAGCGACCGCAGCCGGTGCAGACGCTAGCACTGGCGTCCAGCGCGCAAATGTCTTTGCAAGGAGATGGTGGTCGTTTGGTCATCAATATCAAGTACCAAAATCTTTTCGTTTTCTGACGAATGAGCTTGGCGCGAGGACTACGTTGTCTCGAGTTGGAGCGATAACCCGGATAGGTTGCATGTCGCGTCCATGTCTCCAATATCTTCCCAATGACCAATTCCAAACAACTATCACCAACAGACCGTGGCTTCGAAACTGGCATCGTCACATTCCTCGACATTCTTGGCTACCGCGAAATCCTGCGAACGCGCGATGCTAGCGAAATTGTTGAAATTGTCGGTAAGTTGCGCAAATTTGGCAAAGGAGACGGCGACGAAGCAACTCCACCGCGCCGAATGAAAGAGGCGAGGCTGTACTCGCAGGCTTTTTCTGAGTCAGTCTCAGACGCAATCGTTCGCGTTCGCACAGTGGATACGCAGCAACGTAGTGGCGCGTTCGTGTTCGAATTGATCGACCTAATGCACGCCATGATTGAATGTGTCGCAGCTGGTATACTGTTGCGCGGCGGAATGACGATCGGTCCTGTTCATATTGGAACGGACGGTAAGGGTCCAATTTTCGGTGAAGCGATGGTACGTGCTTACGAAATCGAAGAACGGGAGGCGGTCTATCCTCGGATCATGATCGACGAAGCGTTGGTCAATACATATGTGAGCGATCCCGTCTTATGGCAAGATGGTGCCTTCGATGCGTATGAAGCACGTTCATCGATAAACTTCATAGCGATGTCCGATGACGGATCTTACTTCCTCGATTACCTTCGAGCCGCTGGACCAGACGAGTTTGACGATGGCGTTGCCGGTCAGTTTGAGTTCCTTCGGCGTCATCAATCGCTTGTTGTAGAAGGCCTCGACATTGAAGCTCTAGCGGTTAGGCGCAAGTATGTTTGGCTTGCGAGTTATCACAACCGCTTTGTGACTGAGTTAGCATCACGTTATGACTTGGACGATCCCAACGGGGAATTTCTCTACGAACTTGGTGTAAGTCCGCGAGAAATGTTCGACACGCTCACCATCGAAGCAACCTGGGCATCCGCTTTGGACCGTTTGAAAGATTTGGGTTCCGAAGATGAAAACGTCGAGAGCCGCATACCTTAGTAAACAAAGTAGAATGCACTTCCAAACGAACACAGCGAAGCCCCGACCGGCAGAGCCGGTCGGGGCGTAAGCGTTTAGATCAGTTGCCGTTCGATGTGCGGGCGCGTGACCAGATGAGGTTGTGTGTCTTGCCATCTTCATCGGCAAACAGGCTGGCGAAGATTGGAGCGTTGAAGCTGGGATCGTCGAGTTTGATCGAAAGATAGTCGCGATCTTCCTTGCTGGTCTTTGCCCAGGCTGCTCCGATTTCTGCCTTTGCCACGAACACCCGGTGGGTCGGTGCGTTTTCATTCTCGCTTGGTTCTTCGGCGACGATGGTGACGTTCTTCTTCTGCAACATCACGGTGACGATTTCGCCGCGATAGTCGTTGCCTGACTTTTTGAATGTTCCGATATTTGCCATGATACTTCTCCTTGGTTTGGTCGAACCCGCGCTCATTCGCGGCCTCGATGGCTGATTTCAGGCAGGGGCTTGAACCGATGCATCCGCAGGACCGAAACGAAGTGGAGGACGGTGCAGACCGGGGTTTCTTGTTTCCGCGAGGAATGCGCGTCAGCGCAGGGGAAGAAACTTTGGGCTGCACCGTTGCAGCTAGGGGCAAGAGGCGCAGCCGTCCCCTGCCAATCAAAGCCATTGACGAGGACGCGGATGAGTGCGGCTGGCCAATAATGCCAAGGAGATCTGGCTAATATCCGCCTGCGTTTAATGTCAGGCTCATAGCCTGCGGTCGATATGGTGCTGCGTGCTTGCGGAACGGGGCGATTGCCCATGCCGATAAAAGCCGGATCACATGAAAGCGTGCTGACTCGCTAGGCCTCGATGGACATGGCTAATCGGGCATTCTGTCAATGACCACAGCAATGCCGCGACCATTTCAGGCATCGGGAGGCTCCTAGCGCGCTGCCTTTGTCGTCTGTTTGCCGGTGACGATGGCTCTGCCACCAACAGCCGAGCAGCCCTGCCCAATGACGGCTGCACCCACAACGCTGCCCCGACCGGTTCTGCTGGTCGGGGCTTTGCGGTGATTTTGGAGCGGGCGGCTGATCAGCCGCCCGACTATGCTTCAAGCCGCAATTCGCTCATTCTCGTCTTTCGTGGACGCTGCTTCGTCCACGTCCTGCGGCTCTGTGTCAGACGCCTCATCCTCTTCCATAAGCCACTTGGCTCTTTCGGCGGCGGCAACCGTGCCAACGCCGCCGCGTGTCGTATAGGCCGATGGCGGAAACGCCATCCAACGCGGAACCCAATGCTCCTTTTTCTCGCGGTCATTCTCGCCGGTCAGATGGTCACTGATAATCCCCTTCACTGTCTTGGTCTTTTCGCTGGCGTTCGCAGCAGCAATGCTGGCCCCGCCAACTTCGCCCAAAAGCGCGGTCAAGACTTCACGGTCACGGACAAAATCAAAGAACGCTTCATCGGCTGTCCAGTAATCCACCATCTCGACATCAAGATGGACGCCCAAGGTTTCGACCAGTTCGCTGCCAGCGGCCAACGTTTCGGCCATGACCACACCCAATATCTCCATCACGACAGCATCGGGCACATCGAGCAGGCGAAGCAACAAGCCGCTCATACCGTTGCGCGTCTCGTGGCCGAGCGTAACGGTGGGTTCGTCGGCGTCAAAGCCAAGCACCGCCAGCACCGCACGGCGGCGCTCGTCAAAACGCGCTTCCGCCACACTGGTTTCGATGCTTTCGGTGATAGCTTCCTTGCGGCTGCGCTGCTCCTGCGCTTTCACATTCCACAATGGCGAACCGCAAATCGCATGGGCCACCATGACGCGCAGCGCGACGTAAGGGCTGGCGGCGAGTTCACAGCGGACAGCAGCGTGGCGGTGCAGATCGACATATTCCGCCATTGGTCCGGTAATTTCGGGACGCGCTGGTTTATCCGCTTTGCTGTCCGTCTGTCCGGTTTCCCGCACCCGCGCTTCCTTGGCGGCCAGATAGCCTTCGTGGAACGTCACCTCGCCCTTGGCGCTGACATCAATATAGACGCGGCCTCCTTTGCGCTTGGTGGTCTTTTCATGGTCCCACGTCTGGAAATAGCTGTCTTGCGGGATGACCTGCACATCGCTCCAGCCATCCTCCAGATATGCCGCTTTCTTCGTCTCGATGGCGGCTGTCTGCGCTTCCCAAAACTGGTCGGCATCGGCAAAATAGCCATCTTCGGCAAACAGGTCAGACACAACCTGCCCCTTGAACTCCGCCATATCAAAGATCGCAGCGGACGTGGAAATCGACGCGCCGCCAAACAGCCATGCCTTGAGCTGGCTCCCGCGCGGCGCATAGGCTTCTTCATCTTTGAACAAAGCCAGCCATGCCTTTTGCTGCGCCTTGCTGGCCAAGGTCAGGTGGCGCACGGTGGCGGCATCAATTTCTTCACGGCGATAGGCGTTACGAATGGGCGGCAACAGATTGCCAAGAGCAAGAATGCGCCCCACGGTCTTTTCATCCATCCCGAATGTATCGGCAATCTCGCTGGCCTTTCGGCCCTTCTTAACCAATTGCGTAAACTGCTCCCACTGCGTAACCTCGTCGGGATTTTCGCGAACAAGGTTTTCAATGAGTG
This sequence comes from Pontixanthobacter sp., assembly GCF_049682855.1. NCBI lineage: Bacteria > Pseudomonadati > Pseudomonadota > Alphaproteobacteria > Sphingomonadales > Erythrobacteraceae > Pontixanthobacter > Pontixanthobacter sp. The sequence goes on from NZ_JBAUIK010000015.1 coordinate 18,427, forward strand.
ACGCTTCCAAAGCGGCGGCATCGTCGCCTTCTTCGAGTATCGCGCAGGGGAGCGGTCCATCGCTGCCGCCTTCTTCGGCCACGGTGGTTGCAGCATGATAGCGCCGCCGTCCCGCAACAATCTCAAAACTATCGGCGCTGCCGTTGGGACGAACCAAGAGCGGCACAAGAACGCCGCGCACCCGCACCGAGGGCAATATATCGCTAATGTCGGGCGGCTTTTTGGCGTTTCGCATATTGGCCGGTGACACCGAGAGTTTGGCGAGGTCTATATTTTCGAGTTGCATTGATATTCTCCTTCGTGAGTTTCTAGTGGTTGGCCCCGCTCCCGTTGCATACGGGGGTGGCGGTGGAAGCGGGGCCGGTGGTCCGCATGGCGGGATTGCCATGCGGGGTCTGCCGCGCCTTGACCGGAGGGGTGGGCAAGGCGGCGGAAGGGGGTGTTATTCATGGGCTTGGGCCAAAGCGGCGGCTTCAAGCCGCGCTTCATCCTCGGTGATGCGCCCGACCAGTCGGGCCGCATCGGCGTAAACGGTGAGCGGAAAGCGCGCTTCAAAATGCAGATCGCGCTCGATGGACAAGCCAAATGGTAAGGTCAGAGATGCAATCTCGGACAGGCTGACTGATCCGAGTTCAGCGCAGCCGAACCCCAGATCGGCCAGACCGAACAAGGTATCGCCATCGCTATCCAGTTCCGAAAGCAGCCAAGTGGCTGCGCCAACCGGATTGAAGAATTTGACAACGGGCACATGATCGCCGCGATTCTGGCCGTTGGCGACCAGGCGTTTTCTGTGATCTTGGGTGAGTAGCATCATGGCAAAACTCCTTTCAGAACATCTCGATCTGGTTGCGGCTATTGGTGTCGAACAGGCCGTGATCGGCGGGCCGCTGGGCCTTTTTGGGTTCCATCGGCGCGTTGGCGCGCATCGCCAGCCTCTCGGCTGGCGTGATCGGCGCAACGCCGGACACCAAAGTCTGGACACCGATTGGCGTCTGCTCCGCTTCCAGCGGCGCGGCGGCATCATCTGGCGCTACCCTGCTCATGCCGCGCACTCCGAACGGAAAGGCACTTGGTCGGTAAACGCCAGCAGATAATCCGCCGCCTTGCTGGCCTGACTGGCGGCTTTGAAAATGGCGCGATTGTCCTGCCGTAATACCGCCAGCCATGAGCCGAGATAATCGGCATGGCGAACGGTCGGCACGATGCCGAGCGCCGCGCAGAGAAAGGCGGAGGCCAGTTCGGCGCACAGTTCCTCCCGCGCATAGAGCGCGGTCCCGAAACTACCCGACTGGTCGCGGCCAAGGCGGGTCTTGTGACCCGTCCAATGACCAAGTTCGTGCAAGGCCGTGCGGTAATAGTCGATTTGATTAGTAAAAGCTGGCTGCGGGGGAACCTGCACAAAATCGGCACCAACATTGTAAAAGGCTTTCGTCCCGCCCGTCCTAAAATCCGCTTTTGTCGCGTCAATCAGAGCCTCGGCCTGATCGTGCAATTCGCGTTCCGGCAAAGGCGCGGGTTCGGCGGTCAACCGCTCCGGCAAGCCATCGCACTGCGCGGCATTAAATACCGTAAAGCGTTTGAGAAACGGAATCGAGCGCGGTGCATCGCTGTCACCAACGCCGCCCTCGCCTTCCTGTTTTCTGTCATCATCTGGCGTGAAGCGGTCGGCGTAAAAGATCGTCCGGCCCTTCTCGCCTTTGCGGACGCATCCGCCAGCGGCCAAGGCTTGCCGGAATGTCAGCCAGTCCTGCGAGGGATAGCCGCCATCAATGACAGCGCCCCACAGAATAAGAATATTGATGCCCGAATAATGCCGCCCCGAAATCGCGTTGCGCGGCAATCCGGTCACGGCGTTGCCGCTGTTCCAAGGCTTCACCCAAGGAAAAATGCCTTCCTCAAGCTGCGCGATAATCTGCGCGGTCACTTCATCATAAAGTGACACTTTCGGCTCTGCCCTACCGCCACGGCGGGTCTTGCGCGCCGTGCGCGAAGCGCGCTTAGCCTTCGCATTCCTGCCCGTGCCGCTATCCGAAATCCTAGAATTTTCATGCAACATAACCGCCTCCATCGCCCCAAAACTGCCGCAACCGGCCCCGGAGAGGCGGGGTGGGCGGCAAGAGCGACCAGAAAGGCCCGCATCAAGCGGTCAGGCGCACCCGAAGGGATGGAACAAAGAGGAATACCCGGTCCTGAAAGGCCGGGTTGCGCCTGAGCGCGGCGGGCCTAGCCGGGAGCGCCGCCCACCCCGACTCGTCGGAGCCGGAAAACAACGCCGGCGCGTCCGCGCCGTCCATATCAATCGCACATCATCGCGATTATCCCATCCGCGAAGCGGCCCAACAAAGACGGCCCCCTTGCACGGCGCGACGCCGCGCGGTGGTGTGCGCGCGCATTTGTGCGCTAGCGCCCACCGCGCAAGGAAAGAGGCAAGAGTGCCTGCGGGTCAGAACAAAAAAGCCGCACCCTCAAGGAGCGAAGCGGGAAAGAGTGCGTCCTTAAAAAATCCCGCTCACTATCCGGGGCGTTGCGGGGTGTCCCCGCAGAAGGGGTAGCGGGAGACAGCGGAGCGGCTCCGGCTCAGGGGAAGGCCTTCCCCAAAACATAAGTTCAGACACTATTCCTGGAACCTTCTACCTCTGTCAGGGAACAAGCCACGCTCATCTGCATGATACAAAAGCTCACAGTCCAGCCCCAGAGATTGGTGGTTTCATATCAAGGCACGCTCATAATCGAATATCTATATGTGTTCATTTATCACAATATCTAATATCTAAATATGCTCAATAATTATTGATTTGAACATATATGAGTGTTAGGTATGCGCCGGAGATTAGATATGTCAAATGCAAAACAATCCGGCCTTGCCCGCAAAAACCTAGACAAACGCCTCGGTTTTCTGCGTGACACCGACCTTACCAGCCCCAAAGGCGGCTGGATACGTGCCATTCGCGATGCGCTTGGCATGTCGAGCCGTCAGCTTGCTAGCAGACTGGGCGTTAGCCAGTCGCGTATTACCCCGCTGGAACGGGCCGAAGCGCATGGCGGAGCCACACTAAAAACGCTGAGAGAAGCGGCTGAAGCGTTGGATTGCACACTGGTTTATGCATTTGTTCCCAATAAGCCGCTCGATCAGATCGTAGAGGATCGTGCGCGCAGCAAAGCCCGCGGCCAGATTGGAACCGTGTCACACGCAATGCTTCTGGAAAACCAGTCGATGACCAATGAGCAAACACGCGAAGAGCTGGAACGCATGACCAGGGACATTCTGGCAGAACCGATTGGCCGGTTATGGGATGATGAATGACCGATCCGCTGTTTGATGGCGATGATGAAGCGGGCACACCTTTAACAGAGGAAGAGCGTGAACAGCTGATCCCGACCTATATCACGCTGCGCAGTGAGCTCAACGAAGCCGAGCAGATCAACATTACCGAGGCAAGCCGCTGGTATGGGCGAAAGCGCAATGCCGATATACTTGATGATGCGCTGCTCAAGGAACTGCACAAACAGATGTTCGGACAGGTCTGGAAATGGGCGGGCAAATATCGCCAGAGCCCGCGCAACATCGGGATTGATGCCTATCGAATCCCGACCGAAATGCGCCAGCTTGTCGATAATGTCCGGTTCTGGACAGAGAATGAAACCTACCCGCCCGATGAAATCGCGGTCCGGTTCAGCCACCAGCTTGTCTCCATCCACCCCTTCCAAAACGGCAATGGACGACATTCCCGCATGGCAGGCGATTACCTCGCCATCCAACTAGGCCAGCCCCCATTTACATGGGGACGAACAAGCCTGACCAATGCCAGCGCAACCCGCAAAACCTATATCGCAGCACTACAGGCGGCGGATCGGGGAGACATCAAACCACTATTGAAATTTGCGCGGGATTAGCTGTTGGAGAGAGCAATGGACGACGATCAAAACATCCGACCCGGGATTTTCATCTTTGATGGGCAAGCGCCATGGGACGAGCTGGTGAGCGGCATGACATGCGACACGAACGATGGGCAGCCCGGCGTCTGGTTCGCTCGCACTTCCGTCGAAGAATTGAAGGAGTCACCAGAGATCGTCCCGCTCAAACAATTCGCCCCTGGCCGCCTCCAGCCCCACATCTTGATGCAAGCGCTACACGGGGATCCCGACGACGGACATCAACCAATTCGCGATATCTACGCCGCAACGTTTCAAATCCTGCGAGGTACTGTGAACCGCACACTGGCGCTCAACGGTCTGATCGCCCAGCTAGAGGAACTACCGAAGTTGGACGCGACGCTTATCGAGCCGGTAATGCGGATGATGGGCACGATGGGAGTCCTATCGATCACTGCCGATGGCAACGGGTTTCGAGTGATGTTCTCGGCGTCGCTAGAGGAATCTCATAAGCGCCGAGATTATCTGGCGACTTTCACGAACGAATTGATGGCGAGAAGCAGAAGGATCGATCTACTGGTCGGTCACGCTGGCACGGTTGGAAGTTATCGCGAAGAACTGCTGCTTGGGCTGCTCCATCAGTTGTTGCCCCGGCGGTACGAGGCCACAACGGGCTTTATCGAAGGATGCCCACGGCAGCTCGACATTATCATTTGGGATACCGAAAACTACACACCACTTTTTCGCGAGCAGAATTTTGTGGTTGTGCCGCTCGCATCGGTGCGAGCGGTCGTTGAAGTCAAAACGACATTAAGCAACGGAGCGCTTCGCAAGGGGATGGAAATTCTCTGGGATACATTCCGCAACCGCCCGACTATTTTACCCATCTTCAAGGGTATTTTCGCATTCGAGGAGGGCCTCAAGGGTTCCGACAAGGTCGCGTCCGTGATGCGAAGCTTTTATGGATCGACCGACGGTACGGGGCTGATTCCGCATGAGCACGCCTATTACTGGTCGGGCATCAATGCTGTCTGCGTGCCGGGCCACTGCTTGGTACGTGAGCGATACAGTTGTGCCGCTGCCGATAAGTTCCCACAGCCGATCCTGACCGGCGTCGATGACCCGATCGGCGACGATGCCTATTCCGCGCTGTTTCTAGGGGTTCTCCTCAGTCACCTCGATATCGACTTGGGCGCCAAATTGCAGAACAACAAAACATTCGAACCCGTCCTTCAGGTACTCGAGGAGCAAGACCACGGCCCAATCTATGCCGAATGGAGTCCAGGAACTGCGCTGTCCGAACTTTCCGCGACTTTGAATTCTGCCGGTGCCAATGCCTATGTGCGTCAGGTTCATGAATTCCGAGCGGGACGCCGCTTTGGCGATCAAGTTGGCGAAGGGCTTGCGAAGGACGCAGAACCTGCGGGCCCAAACGGTGAACCGCCGCAGGCGGTGAACGAGTCATGGGAGTAAGATCGATGCTTCTCGAAGATCATCGACGCCGCGTCGCGCGGCTGCTGCGGGGCGAACGCCGCGTCAGCGACATGGAGCGCCTGTTCTCAGACCTGCGCATGATGAAACCGGGCCGCTCCAGCGTTCGGGAAGTCGGCCATTTCGCCGCGCACCGTGAGGAACGAGATAGTGGCATCAGCCTCAAGCGCGCCAACGACATTCAGACCAGCGCCAGAATGTGGCAGAAGCAATTCGACGGTGTTCCGCCTAACGCCGACCATCTCAAAGAAGCGGGACGAGCAAATCTCAATATCATGCCTGACAACCGTATTCGGGAGAAACTCGGCATCTCCCGCCAGACCGCTGAGCAGACGTTTGCAAAAGCACTTCGGAAGTTCGCCGCAGACCGACATTTGAAGCCCCGTGAAGCGCAGGTGCTGAAGGTTTTTGGCTTGAGCATGATGTGGCAGTTCGCCCTTGACGATCACACCTTATCGTCGGATTTTACTGACCTTCTGGTTTTTGAAGGAGCGCTACCTGAACCCGAAAGAGCAAATTTCGAAGGCGTCTCACAATTCGTCACTCTCTACGCATTGTCGATCATGCATGGGATGCGCCTCAAAATGGTGGATGGAGCGACCACCCGACTTCGTCTAGCCGAGTCCGAGGAAACTGGGTGCCTGCGCATCAAGGCTGATATCCCAGTGAGCGGTGGGCCCAAGCCGATCACGTCGAGCGTTCCTCTCTTCGAAACGTCCCTCGCCGCAGCGACTCATTGCGACTCGCGAATCCTGACGTTTATGGAAGAGCCTATGCCGATAGAAATTGAAGGCGACCGGGTCGTCGCTCTCTTCTAACGGGCCAACCGGATGTCCTGCGCGCGGGCCTGTGAGCCAGCGGGCGTCCGGCTACCTGCAACGCTTCTAGAGCCAATGCGCGCACACGCTTAAAATGCGAAGCGTTCAATAACCGTATTTATTTTGCCTATCGCGGAACGCCTTTTCACCGCCTTCCATCGTGGCAGTGATTGTTTGGCAAATTTCGGATTGGTCGATTGCCCCAGCACATTCAAACTGCCGTTTTCCGTCATTTTTCATTTCGAGATAGGACACCAACTCAGACGAACCATTAACGACGATATTGGCATTGTGGCTGGCGAATAAAATCTGGCGCTTCTGTTTCGATTCATGGAGCCTGTCAGTGAGGTCCGATATGACTTTATTATCTAAATCGCCTTCAGGTTGATCCACTAGCAAAGGACCACCGGGCTGTTCCAGCAGCATGAACAAAAGGGCAGCAGCACGTTGTCCTTCGGACGCTTTTTCAAACGAAATCTTTCGTCCATCATCACAGTAAGACAACGAAATGTCAGGCTTGGGAGCGGCTATCGCGATGGCCTCAACGCGTGCCAGGTCCATCATCTCTATGCAATTAGCGTGGGTTCGTTCCGTGCCGCCAATAGTGCGCAACAGTTCCGGCCAAGACGGCTGGTCACCCTTCAACGACGAGCCAATTTGCTTGTAGTGAAGCACGGCAAGACATTCAGAGCGAACTGTATCAAGGTATTGCCATACCGATGATGATGATATTGACTCACCGATTTGGCGCTGACGACTAGCTTCTTGCGACCCGGTTTTCGCTGAAACAATGTCTATAGCATCACGAACCTCAGACCAATCGCCGTCAACATTTAGATCAGCTTTGATCCGACCGTTAGAAAGGTTTTCGATTTGCAGAGCCCAAGCAGCGGTGCGCTCGCCTCGATCTGTCACGGCGGCTTTCAAATCGTCAATGGCGTTATTAACAACCTTTGACTGTTCATCGGCCGAAGTCATATTGAGCTTAAGATTTCCGATCTGAGCAGTGGCAGTCTCAACTTCCTGTTGAAGTGTGCTGATTTGAGCCGTTACCGTCTTATGTTCCCCTAGTTTTTCCATGACCCCGTCGCGGGCGACGCGGGCAGTTTGAAGCGCAGTGGTCCATGTCTCACCCGCTCCATCTAGCGCCGATTTCTTAGTAGCAAGTCGTTGTCCAAGCGCCTTCAATCCATCTACAAATTCTGTCTTGAAGGCTTCGTAACTATCGATGAACGGCCTAGCCTCAAGAAGCGCAGAAGATACATCAAGAGGCTGCGCGCCCAATTTCCACAAATCTGTAAGCTGCGCCATGACGGTCTCAACTTGCGTGGTCGCTTGTGATTTGCTGCCTTCAAATGAGGTCAAACTTTCAAACTTCGCAACGATCTCTTGGTCCGCAGGAGATAGAGCAGGCAGAGTTTTTTGAAGGGCAAGGATGCGCTGTTCCAATGATGCCTTTTCCGTTTCGAGCTTATGTAGCTCCGATTGCTGCCGCCATGATGCCGATAGGTTCTGAATGGCAGAGCTAACTGCTCGTTTTGCAACTTCGATATTTGCAGAAAGCTTTTCGTCTTCTTTCTTAAAATCCGGATTGACGAATTGGAGCAGCTCGCTGAGCTGAGTTTTTTTACCTGCTTGTTTGCCGAGTTCCGACAATTCGCCCTGACTGTAGACAATGGCCGGAAACAGTGAACGAAGCTCCCGGGTGGACAACGGTTGTATACTGCCGTTTGGATAGGTCACTTGCGGCTGATAGGCATTTCCGCCAGTTCGACTGATTGTGAAAAGCGCGCCGTCTTGGCTGAGTGTAACGTGTATTTCACCGCCAGCAGATGTCAGTGTGTCCCTTATTAAGGAACTCATCCGATCACTGCCCGAATAGTCTGTCTTGGCAAGGTCATCGCAGCTTCGCCCCAAAGCGAACGCAAGATATTCTAAGATAGAACTTTTCCCGCTGCCGCGCCCCCCGATGAATGAGTTTAGCTCAGGACTAAGTTCGAGGGTTGCGTCGTGTAGTATGGTCGATCCCACAAGTCTCATGGAGACGAGCGATAACGAGGCAATCGAGGGGCGCGTGATCGTGATCCGAGACTGGTAGCCAAGAAAAGCTTGACGTATAGCTTCTGCCGTTGGTGCGGCCAGCTTAATCCAGCAACTATTGTCGCCAAGCGTAGTGTAGTCGGATGAGCGTGAGTCTGAAGTGGGCAATGGATAGATATGGCGCAAACCCCACATTGAATCGTTGCCCGAAAGCCGTTGTTTATTAGCGGCCAGAAGCGTGTCGATGGATTGTGCGTGGTCAAGATAGCCACCAACGTAAGGCATTCGCTTGAAATCGGCATGACGACCGCTTGTGAGCACGGTGTGCTGACCGCCCTGCGAAACATTGGGTAGCACAACGTATTTTCCGATTATGCCAGCGCCGAGCTTGTCGAGTTCAGGGCCGATGTCTGGATATGCGCAAGTTAGCTGAGTTACTTTAGGGCTTTTAGTGCTCTTTTCCTCCAAATCAGCGTAGACAATTCCGAGTTTTCCTTGTGCCTGCCTACGCCAGTCTTCACTTAAGTCAGCGTCGAACAGAATGATGCACTGGACGCCACTATGGGCTGTAAGTTCCATTCCAGGAAAAAGCCAAAGATCGAAATGCGGATTGGTTGCCTTTCGTTCCTCAATAATCTTTTGCACATAGGAAACCATGACCATCTCATGGTGGTCAGTAAGCGCTACCGCTTCTAATCCCTTCTCAATACACATATCGACAAACGTGTTGGCCCAAGCCTCGCGAGCATTATCTACATCGTCAGCGGTGGCGGGAGTGCCATCAAGGTCTTCATTCAAACCAATCGGCCTTGCACCCTGCCAATTGGGATCGCGAGGTGTGTGAATTTGGAAGTCACACTTTCTCCAGTGGGCGAAACTCATTGTTCAGTCCTCGGCTTGATCGATGCGGTCGCAGGATCGTAAAAATAGTTTGAAATTGAACCGTTGCGGACAAGTTGTGCGGCTTCGTCAATTACATGAAGCGGCACAAGAAACCATTCGCGCGGTCGTACCGGTTTGCCGAAACGGTCGCCAATCTCGATGTCGTAGGCTGCGTCTGCAAAAAATCGATGGATCAGCTTTTCGAGCTTCGTCCGATTGATGTTGAAGAGCTTGTATTCTGCGACGACATCAACGCCTGCGAGCAGATAAGTCGCATCGTTCTCCGCAGCCGCAATACGCTTAGCGACACTGCCGCCGGTCACACCAATCTTGTGAATCAACTCGCGATGCTGGGCAATGGTGGGATGATCGGATTTGCTCCGCAGAACGTATATCGTCCCGCTTTCGGAATCCTCGTCCTCCGACTCGTTACCGAATAATGGTCCAGCGGACGGTTCGGAAATGCGGCGTCCCGCATCATCCTTGTAAAGCGCGCGTTGCAATGACCGTCGCAACAGATTGCTTTCCGTTCCGTTGGAGTAAATGACCCGCAGGCGCGCATCCAATTGCCCATTCGGAGCCTTTATGATTTCCCCAGCTTCGGCAACATAAGCCATCTGCCCGCCAAGGATAAAGAATTGCCCGACGTCAATATCGGCTTTCAGGAATCCAGCGTCCTTCACAAAAGGGCGGGTGTTGCGAACGCCGGACTCGATTTCAAGGCTTACATCGGCAAACAGCGGCTCGAATTTTGCAAAATCGTTGCAACGTTCGCGGTTGGCGATCTCTTCGGCAGCGCGGCGTTCGTCGCGCGTTTGCACATGCCGAAGTTGAGTGATGTCATGCGCGTCATCGCCATCCTCAATGCCGAGTTCGGCAAGCAACGCATCATCGTCCAGCGTATCGGGAACGATATGGCTGGCTTCCGCGTCCACTTCCAGCAAGCCATGCTTGTCCATGTCCACTAACAGCGACCGGCAATCTTCAAGTTCGCGTAGGCGGTCAAGCCGCACAGCATAAAGGCGCTCAAAGATATCGTGCTGCTCGCCATGCTGTGGCGCGCGGCCATGCTCATCGTGAAATTTGAGAATGTCTTCAAAGCCAGCGATTATCCGTTCTTGCTGCGGCGTATGAACGCGCACGGCCTTCTGCTCGACGCTAACGCCAAGTTCCGCGAGCAATTCGTCGTCGGACAGATCAACCATTGCCGCCCTCTTGAGAATTCTGCTCGGCACGGAATTTAGCGAGAGCGGCAACGCCTTCCGCAAGGCGCTTTTCCCAAGGGTCTTGCGAAGTAATCTCGGGTGCGCGTCCTCGTTCTTTTTTCCATTGCAGGGCGCGAACAGCAAGATCGCGCGCTTCGTCATAGGGGATGCTGACCTTGCGCTTTCCAATTACAGCGGCAACCTGTTTCAACGTGCCCTCGTTCATCGCCTTGGCAAGAACGGAATAAGCGGCTTCAAACGGATTGATCCGGTCAATCAGGTCTATGTCGAGGTCTTTGACCTCAATCGCGAATTTGCGAACGCCTTCAATCAGCGCAGTGTTGGATCGCGCATCGTCATCCCCTCCCGCGTCACCGTCACCCGCAAGCTGTTTGGCTTTCTGCGTCAAGTTCAACGCGGCAACCGCATGCTGACGGACCGATTCCTGATCTTCATCGGTCAATTCGGGATAACGGTCGCGGACAATCTTGCCCATTTTAAGCTGGGTCAGTTCTTCCGCCAAGGTTTCGCCGCCCGTGTGTGCACCATCGAACAGGCCGCGTTCAAGCGAAGATTTATCTTGCACGAACGCAGTGATAACCTCGTTCAAATCCTCGGCACAAATACGGGTGGCTTCGGGACTGTTGGGCGTGACAAGCCCTTTAATCTCGAAGTGGAACTGGCCGCGCTCTTCGTTGAAGCCGACATTGGTCTTGTCTTCCTGATACCCGCCCGGCCCGTAATCGAAATCGTCAATCGGCCCATTGTCCTTCGGCGTGAAGTTGAAACGCGGCGCGAGAACCTGCTCCATGAGCAAACTTGCCGCGATGGCTTTAAGTGTATCGTTGATCGCATCGACCACGGCGGCTTCGGACGCATCGGGTTCGGCAATCAGATTGGTAAAGCTCGCCACTTCCTTGCCCGGTGCATCGCGGGTGGCGCGCCCGATAATCTGAATAATCTCGGTCAGGCTGCTACGATAGCCAACTGTCAGCGCATGTTCGCACCAAATCCAGTCAAAGCCTTCCTTAGCCATGCCGAGCGCGACGATGATGTCCACATGATCGCGATCATTCTTATGTGCGGGGTCTTTGAGCGCAGCGAGAACCTTGGCGCGCTTAGTTTGGTCGCTGTCGTCAACAAGATCGGCGATCTTGACTGTGCGGCCATCTGGCAAATTGACAAGGTGGAAACCGGTCACAGGGTCGGCTCCCTGCCAATCGCCGAGATATTCCATGATCTCTTCGACTTCCTTGATCTTGTCCTTTGTGCTTTCGCGGCTGTTGACCGAGGGAATATGCACGATGGTTTTGCGCGCGGGATCAAGCACCGCCTCAATCGCGCTCAAATAGCGGCCAGTGTAGAAGAAATAACCGATGTTGAGCGATTTGAGATGCTCATACCCATTGAGCTGTTCGTAATAGGTATAGGTGACAGTCTCGAACTTGGCCTCATCCTCGGGCATCAACACAGGAACGGCATCCCCGCGAAAATAGCTGCCGGTCATCGCGACAAGATGCACCTTGTCGCGGTGGATGAA
>NZ_JBAUIK010000016.1:0-252534 GCF_049682855.1 Pontixanthobacter sp.
ATGATTGGATGAAGGCGGAGGCACCCGGCCTGATGGGCAGCAAAGCGGTCAAATGGAATTTCACCAAATTCCTGATCGGCCGCGACGGCAAAGTCATCCGCCGTTATGCCCCGCAAGATACGCCCGCCAAAATCGAGAAGGATATTGCCGCGCTGCTGTAACATTCGGTTTTTCATGCCGAATGACAGACCAGAGTTTCAAAAGGGGGGCATTATGCTCGAATCGTTCAATAGCTGGTTTCTGTCCCTCGGTGCGGAGTACGGCGTCAATCCGTATATCTTCGGCGCGATATATATTGGCGCGATCCCGTTTTTTCTGCTCTCGATCGGCTGGCTGGTGCGCAACGCCCGGCAGGGTAAATCGACCGTTCTGCCGACCATGAGCGCGGGCTTCTTCTTCGTCTCCGCATACCTCTATCTGGCAATTGTAGGTAATAATATCCCGGTGTGGGTGTGGATCTTCCTCGGCGTGCTGATTGTGTACGGCGCCTATTCCAGCATCCGCGACACCCGCAAGAAAATCGCTGCTGCGAAAGCGGCAGAGGGGCGGGAGTGACTGTGAGCCGTACCGTCCCATTCGCGATTAGCTTGACACTTGCTTGACACAATTGACACTGTGTCAAGTTGTTGGAATTTAGGTAAGATATTGATTTAATTTCGTATTTTGACAATTGAGCAGATTGACACTTTCAATATAGCCCCCGCCCCTATGGGTACACCGGTTCCGGGGACCGTCGATGAAAGCGGAAATTGGAACCAACGGCTGACGACGTCAACAAGCATTACGCGCATAACGCGTACAATACATGTAGGAAATGTCTTGTTTTGGTGCTGGTGAACACTCTACCAAGAGTAAGTTAAGGGCTTAAGATTGATATGATATAATAATCTGGAGAAAACCGTGTTCGAAGCGTTTGTATTGCTTGCTACGATTTCGTCGCCTGATTTCACTTTGACACACCCAGCAAGAGGGGCGTTCGAAGCGGATATTTTCGCGATTAACGCCGAGCAGACCACAGACCAAACTCTGGAGCTTTTGATCGCTGAAGAGAAGGCTGATCTGCAAAATACTGTCGCCGAGGTTCCAATTGGCGAAGACGATGAATTGACCGTGACGACACTACGCGACACAGAGGGCTCACCGATAGCTGCGTATTTTTATCGGTTAGATATGCCTGAAACCGATAGAAGCTGGGTCTGCCGGATCCGCTTCAGCCGTGAAGGAGGGCCGGGATTGGCGCGTTCTGCGCGGTGGTGCCTAAGCTTTATTGGCGGCGCTGAATATCGTCCCACCGTTCAGCTGCGCCCAAATTAGCTCGCAATGTAATGGTCCAATGCTGGACCGCCCCAACGCATAACCCAATCCCGCACCACCCCCTTTAAAACCTGTGGAAGCCGCGCTTCACATTTGATCCGTCCATCCGCATATTCGGCGCATGCCATTTGCTCCCTTCGTTCCGCTGCGTGTTCTCTCGTCCTATTCCATGCTGGATGCGGCGATTGATCCCAAGCAGATTGCGAAATTGGCGAAGGAGCGCGGCTTTCCCTCCATCGCCATTTGTGATCGTAACGGGCTGTATGGCGCGGTCATGTTTGCGGGGGCGTGTTTTGATGAAGGCATTCAGCCGATTATCGGTACGCTACTGGGCATTGCCCGCGATAAGGAAGGCAAGCAGGTCGATTATCTGCCGCTCTATGCGCAGGATGAGCGCGGCTATGAAAACCTCTGCCATCTGGTCAGCAAGGCGCATCTGGACCGCCCGCTGGAATTTGAACCGCATGTGCGGCTGTCCAATCTGGAAGGCTATTCGGACGGTTTGATTGCGCTGACGGGGGCGGGCGATGGCGCTTTGTCGCGCTTGCTGGGCGAGGGGCAGGCCGATCATGGCGCCGCCTATCTGGACCGCTTGCAGGCTTTGTTCCCCGACCGGCTTTATGTTGAACTGGCGCGCGGCAATGCCGCTGTGCAGGATGCCGCCGAGGCCGCTCTGATCGATATTGCCTATGCACGCGACTTGCCGCTCGTGGCCACGAACCCCGCACATTTTGCCGAACCGCATATGAATTCTGCGCATGATGCGATGCTGTGTATCGCCAATTCATCGCATATCGAGGCGGAGGACCGCCCGCGCTCCAACAAAGAGGCCTACGTCAAATCGTACCAGATGATGGAGGAACTGTTCGGCGACATTCCAGAGGCGCTCGCCAATACTCTCACCATTGCGCAAAGATGCGCCTATGCGCCGCCCTATCGCGATCCGATCTTGCCCAGTCTGGCGGGCGATCTGGAAGGCGAGGCCAGGGCGCTGGCGGATGATTCGCGGGCGGGGCTGGAGGCTCGGCTGGAGCCTTACGGGCCGATGGATGATGCAGAGCGGCAGGCCTATTTCGACCGGCTCGATTTCGAGATTGAAGTCATCGTCAAAATGGGGTTCCCCGGTTACTTCCTGATCGTTGCCGATTTTATCAAATGGGCCAAGGATAATGGTATACCGGTCGGCCCGGGGCGGGGGTCCGGTGCGGGATCGGTCGTGGCATGGGCGCTGACCATTACCGATCTTGACCCGCTGAAACTCGGCCTGCTGTTTGAGCGTTTCCTGAACCCCGAACGGGTGTCGATGCCCGATTTCGATATTGATTTCTGCGAAACGCGGCGCGGTGAAGTGATCCGTTATGTCCAGCAGAAATATGGTGAGGATCATGTCGCGCAGATTATCACTTTCGGTAAGCTGAAAGCGCGCGCGGTGTTGCGCGATTGTGGCCGGATACTACAGATGAGTTACAGCCAGGTGGACCGGCTGTGCAAAATGGTGCCGAACCACCCGACCGATCCGTGGACGTTGCCTCGCGCGCTGAACGGAGCGGCGGATTTCAAGCGCGAATACCAGAACGACAATGAAGTGAAGCGGCTGATTGATCTGGCGATGAAGCTGGAGGGGTTTCCGCGTAACAGCTCCACCCATGCTGCCGGGGTGGTGATTGGCGACCGGCCTTTGGCGCAACTGGTTCCGCTCTACCGCGATCCCAGATCCGATATGCCGGTGACGCAGTTTGACATGAAGCATGTTGAATCAAGCGGCCTGGTTAAGTTCGATTTTCTTGGTTTGAAGACGCTGTCGGTCCTGCGCAAAGCGACCGATCTGATGGAAAAACGCGGGATTACGATTGATCTGGCGACGCTCGCCTGGGATGATCCCGCAGTGTTTGATCTGCTCAAAGCGGGTAATACGGTGGGCGTGTTTCAGCTGGAATCAGAGGGGATGCGGCGCACTCTGACCGCCGTAAAGCCTACCAAATTTGAAGATATTATTGCTCTCGTCTCGCTCTATCGCCCCGGGCCGATGGACAATATTCCGCTGTTTGGAAAACGCAAATCGGGCGAAGTCGCGATTGAATATCCGCACCCGAAACTGGAAGGGATATTGGCCGAGACATACGGAATTTTTGTCTATCAGGAACAGGTGATGCAGGCAGCGCAGATCCTCGCCGGATATTCGCTCGGCGATGCCGATCTGCTCCGCCGCGCAATGGGCAAGAAAGTTCAGGCTGAAATGGATGCGCAGCGTCAGCGTTTTGTTGACGGGTGCATGGAACATTCCGCCATTGAACCGGGCGCGGCCAATGAATTGTTCGATTTGATCGACAAATTTGCAGGGTACGGCTTCAACAAATCGCACGCGGCGGCCTATGCCCTGCTGGCCTATCAAACGGCCTGGTTGAAAGCGCATTATCCCGAAGAATTCTATGCCGCGTCAATGTGCTTTGACATGCATCAATCGGAAAAACTGGCACTGTTTGTCGATGATGCGCGCCGCCACGGGATCGAAATTGCACCGCCCGATCTCAATACCTCCGAAGCGGAATATACGGTCGAGCAAACTGATGAAGGCTATGCCGTGCGCTATGCGCTTGCGGGGATCCGTAACGTTGGTGAGAAAGCGATGGATGCCATCGTGCGTGAACGGCAAGCGAACGGACCTTTTGCCAAGCTGAAAGACCTGTTCGAACGCCTGCCGCCCGGTTCGATGAGCCGCCGCCAGTTGGAAGGGCTGATCTGTGCTGGCGCGCTTGACCGGTTTGAACCCAATCGCGGGATGCTGTTCGCCAATGTCGATCTACTGCTTGGCACGGCAGACGCGGCGATCCGTGAGCGGGAAAGCGGGCAGGCCGGTCTGTTTGCCGGTGATGACACTGCCCATGATGATCTGCGTTTGAAACCAGCCGATGACTGGCCGCGCCCCGAACGTATGGCGAAAGAACGTGAGAATTTCGGCTTCTATTTCTCTGCCCATCCGGTGCAGCAGCATTGGGCGGTTGCCTCTGCCAATGGCGCGCGGACCTATCAAAGTCTGATGGAAGCTGGCGCGCCGCCGGGCGGGCGGCAGCAAGCGGTCATGGCCGCGATGGTCGAAAGCGTGAACAAGGGTAAAACGCGGCGCGGCAAAGACTTTATCCGTGCCGACTTCTCCGATGCCACGGGGCAGTTCAGCGCCGCCTGTTTCGAGGAGGCACTGGTGGAGAATTTCCAGAAATGGGCAGCCGACAGCACCTGCATCCTGCTCAATGTCGAACTCGATTCGCCTAGCCCGGATGAACCGCCGCGCGTGACGATTCGCGGCGGGCGGCCATTGGCTGACATTTCCGGCAGCTCGCGCATGGTGCTCAATCTGGAGCTGAGTGATGCGGCGGCTCTGCATGATCTCAAGCTGGAACTGGGACCAGGAACGCCGGGTCACGGCGAAGTGCTGGTGAAGCTGAAAACCGGCACCGAAACGGAACCGCTGATGCGGTTGGGCCGTGATTATGCGCTGGATGGCGAATTGGCAGAGCGATTGGCATTGATTGAGGGCGTGGCGAAAGTGGCACTGACCACGCGGCGCGGCGCATCACATCTTCGCCTGGTTGCCTAGGCGTTGCTATCGTGTTTGGTTGCTGCGCCGGGAGGTGCTGCATCGGGGAGTGCTGCATCGGGGAGTGCTGCATCGGGCACACTGGCGAATATTGACGTGTAACGTGCGGCGAGCAGGATCAGCGTCGGCAGAATCATCGTATTGACCGTGTCCTTGATGGTACCCCAAATCCAGATAACGCCGTCATCCGCCAGCATGTTTTGCATATCGACATATTCATTGATGCATTGACACAGCAGGACCAGGGCCCACGGTTTCACACTGCGGGCTCTCCATCTGAATATCCAGCATGCACCCAGAAAAATGATCAGCGCGGCATAGATGTGCAACGCATCACGCGATAGATCGGCAAGCGTGGCCAATGCAGTTTTCGTATCCTGCCATTCGATAGTATCGATCATGTCCGTGCTCTGACCCCGATTGCTTTGGCTGGCAAGCATAGGCATGAAGGGGGCAACATAAAACGCAAGTGGAGAGAATGCTGATGAGTAGTAAAGCTTTGGGCGCGATGCAGGACTGGACCATGCGCGTGACGCACGTAATCGACCATGCCGCGCGCGAAGCCGGTGACAGAGAGATCGTCTCGCGCTGGGCAGATGGCAGTGAAACCCGCACCAACTGGGCAGGCATTCGCCGGGACGCGTTGAAAATGGCGCAGGCCTTGCGGGCGCTTGGCCTCTCCAAAGGCGATAAAGTCGCCAGCCTCGCGATGAACCATTCGCGCCATCTGGTCAGCTGGTACGGTGTTGCCGGGATGGGCGGAGTGTTGCACACGATTAACCCGCGGCTGTTTGAAGATCAGCTGGAATATATTGCCAATCATGCGGAGGACAAGGCGCTCATCTATGATGCTGCGTTTCAGCCCATCGTCGACAAAATGAAAAGCAAATGGACCACGATCGAGCATTATATCTGTTACGATCCGGCGGAGGGTTTCAGCGGGACCGGGTTCGAGGACTGGATCGGCGCACAGGACGGCAATTTCGATTGGGCTACCGGTGACGAGCGCGACCCGTGCATGATCTGTTACACCAGCGGCACTACGGGCAATCCCAAGGGTGTTCAGTATGAGCACCGCTCGACCGTACTCCACGCGGTATCTGGCCTTCAGCCATCGACATTCAATTTCAGTGCATCCAGTGTCATGCTGCCGGTTGTGCCGATGTTCCATGCGGCCAGTTGGGGTTTGCCCTATGCAGGCGCGATGGCGGGCATCAAATTCGTTTTCTCCGCTGTCAATGATCCCGCTGTTCTGCATGAGCTGATGGAGCGCGAAGGCGTGACCGACAGCGCGGGCGTGCCAACGGTGTGGCTTGCCCATTTCCAATATTGCGATGCGCAGGGCATTGATCTGCCCAAATTGAAAGCAGCAACGATTGGCGGGTCCGCCGCGCCGAAATTCATGATCAAGCGGTTGCTGGAAAACGGCACGCGCGTCCAGCACGCCTGGGGCATGACCGAAACCAGCCCCATCGGTACGGTTGGCGGGCCCACGCATGACTGGGATGATCTGACGCTGGAGCAGCGGGTCGATAAATGCGCGATGCAGGGGCGCCCGATCTTCGGGGTGGAACTGCGCACGGTTGATCTCGATGATATGCGCACCGAACTGCCGCGCGATGGCGAGGCATCGGGCGCGCTGCAGATTCGCGGGCCGTGGATTATCAAACGCTATTACAAAGCCGAAGAAGACTGCGCCGATGAAAATGGCTGGTTCGATACCGGTGATGTCGGCATCATTCATCCCGATGGCACATTGCAGCTGACGGACAGGACCAAGGATGTGATCAAATCGGGCGGTGAATGGATCAGCTCGGTCGAGCTCGAAAATGCCGCAATGGGCCATGCCGAAGTGGCCGAAGCTGCCTGTGTCGGAATGCCGCACCCCAAATGGGATGAACGCCCGGTTTTGTTCGTTGTGCGTAAAGAAGGGTCCAATGTGACGGCGGACGATATCAACGCGCATCTGGCACCGATGATCGCCAAATGGTGGATGCCCGATGCGATCGAGTTTGTGGATGATATTCCGCACACCGCCACCGGCAAAATCAGCAAAAAGGATCTGCGCGAACGGTTCTCTGATTACATATTGGTGGCCGGATAGTGGTGCATTATATCGACCCGAGTCCGGCCAATTTCCAGGCATTCAAGGACCTGCCGCGCGGCGAGCCTGTGCATATGCTCAACCTGCTGCAATTCGCCGATGTCGCGAACTATCCAGAGGGGCATGAGCACGCCGGTAAGGGCTGGAGCGGGCGGCGCGCTTATGAGGAATATGGCAAGACCAGCGGGCCGATTTTCGAACGTGTCGGCGGCAGCATTGTCTGGCGCGGCGCGTTCCAGACGATGTTGACCGGCCCCGATGCGAAACAATGGCATAGCGGGTTTGTGGCGCATTACCCCAATGCAGGTGCGTTCTTTGAAATGATCAAGGATGCTGATTATCAGCGCGCCGTGGTCAACCGCGCCGCCGCATTGGTGGATAGCCGCCTGATGCGTTTTGAACCCGGTGAAGCGGGTGGCGCGTTCGGGTAGTCAGAACCATGCCAGGCTCACCGCTGCCAGCGCCAGATACCGTCCGGCTTTGGCGGCTGTAACCAGCACCAGAAACGATGGCAATGGCGCGCGCATAACGCCTGCGATCATGGTCAGCGGGTCACCGATAATCGGCACCCAGCTGGCCAGAAGCGACCACCGGCCATAGCGGCTGTACCACCTCTGCGCCCGCGCCAGCTGCTCGCCTGAACTGGGGAACCAGCGTGCGTTTTTGTAACGCAGCAGATGGCGCCCCAGATACCAGTTGATCACCGATCCCAGGACATTGCCCGCTGTCGCGGCCATGATCAGCATCGCGGCGG
Source organism: Pontixanthobacter sp. (assembly GCF_049682855.1). Classification (NCBI taxonomy): domain Bacteria; kingdom Pseudomonadati; phylum Pseudomonadota; class Alphaproteobacteria; order Sphingomonadales; family Erythrobacteraceae; genus Pontixanthobacter; species Pontixanthobacter sp. Next base: position 7,768 of record NZ_JBAUIK010000016.1, read on the forward strand.
AGTGATCGCCCGTGATCAGCAATGCAGCAAGCACCGCTTCTGATCCCAAGGGCAATATCGTCGCCGCGATCAGGGCGGTGAAGAACAGCGTGAGATAGGCAGTCATGCCGTGATTGTGGCCAAGGCATGGGCGCGAACGCCGGTCACACCTCGCGCAGTCTCGGCATGAGATCGACGAAGTTGCATGGCCGGTTACGGCTGTCCAGCTGTTCCGCCAGAATTCCATCCCATCCGTCTTTCACCGCGCCATTTGAACCGGGCAGGGCAAAAATATAGGTGCCGCGAGCCACCACGGCGCAGGCGCGGCTTTGTACGGTGCTGGTCCCGATACTGTTCAGGCTGAGATAACGGAAGACTTCGCCAAAGCCGGGAATGTCTTTGTCCTTCACCATATCGAGTGCCTCGGGCGTCACATCGCGGCCCGTCAAGCCGGTCCCGCCGGTGGTGATAATTGCATCGATGCGGTCGCTGTCGATCCATGCGGTGAGCTGCCGTGCCACCAGAGCGGCATCATCTTTGACAATCATCCGCTCGGCCAGAATATGGCCCGCATCTGTCAGCCGTGCCGCCAGAATATCACCCGAAGTGTCATCCTCGGCCGTGCGCGTATCGGACACGGTGAGGACAGCAATATGGACCGGTGTGAATGCGAGGCTGTCATCAATCGCCAAGGTTATCAGTCTATCGCGCTGACGCGCAGGGTCCTGCCGCTCAGTTCGGGAAAGCCAGGCCATTGGCCCTGCGCCAGCGCAATCCGGCTTTCCGATGCACCGCCCGCCTGGCGTTCATACATCCAGTAATTGCGCATGACGATGGCGACATAACCGCGCGTTTCCCAATATGGGATGCTTTCCATATATAACAGCGCGTCGCCCTGATCCTTGATTTCGCTGTTCCACCGTGCTGTCGGCGTCAGGCCAGCATTGTATGCAGCCATGATCTTGGGCAATTTGCCTTCGGTTGCTCGGCTATCGCGCAGCATGTTGAGGTGTTCCTGGCCAAATGCCAGATTGATTTCCGGTTTGGACAGATCGCGCGCTGTGCCGCGAATACCCAGCCTGTCCCGGTGGTCAATCGCGGCGGCGGGCATGATTTGCATCAATCCGCGCGCCCCGGCCGGACTGACCACCGCAGCGCGGAAATTGGATTCCTGCAATGTATGGGCAAAAGCCAGCGCCGGGTCCACTTTCCAGCCATTGACCGGCTGCCATCGCGGCGCGGGGAAGCGCAGGGCAGGTTCAGACTGCGCCCCACGCGGAGCGTTATGCGCCATCCATAATTGCGTCGATGGAACGCCCAGTTCACGCGCGAGCCGTGACAGCGCGTTATATTGCGACGCGTCACCGATCCGTGCCTGATGGCGCAGCACTTCGTCCGCCAGATTGTCCTGACCGATTTCGGCCAGGGCCACGGCGGTCCGCACATTCTCCTCGCCGCGCAGACTGTTCCAGTCGGTCAGATCGAAATCGGCGCTGGAATGGGTTTGCGGCAGCGATTGCCCCAACTGCTCGCGGGCAAGCATCCCGTATAATGTTTCATCCAGCAGTGCGGCAGCGCGCAATTGTTCGGACGCACGTTCGGGTGCGCGGCACCGGATATAGGACCGGCTGGCCCAATACCGCGCGGCGGCAGTCAGTTCATTGTTGATGGAGCCCATCGCGGCCTGCTCAAAATACACAGCAGCACTGCCGCAATCCTGCATCCGCCATGCGGCCAAACCGGCGACCCAATTGCCCTCCGCAACCCAGCCCCCCGTTCCTTCATTAACGGTCTGCGCAACGGCAAAAGCGGCAGGATCATTATTTTCGATGTAATAGCTGAATGCGACCCGCTGGCGCCACTCTGCGCGCGATGCGCTGCTCAGGCTGGCATCAATACCGTCAAGCAATTGGCGTGCGCCGTCAGGATCATCATTCTTGATCCGGTCCAAAATTGCCGATCTCACCGCGTCGGGCATGGTACCGTCACGGACCGTGGACGGGCGGATCCGCTTGGAGGTGTAGGGCTGGGTTACAAACGTCTGTTCTGCTGGCAGCGGATAGGTGACATTTACTCCGCGCCGCTCGCCAAGGCGGATAAGCTGTTCGGCCTGCGGCAATGTGCGGCCGGCGACAAGCCATCGCTGGATATCTTCACTGTCAATACGCGGACTGTTGGCGTGCAGATAATATTCAGCGCGGGCGACCTGATGCAGCGGTCCATCGCTGCGCTCTGCCAGCATGGCATCGACCCGGGGCCAGTTTTCATCTTCGATCGCGGCGAAAAGAGCTGTGTAATACTGGTTGTCACTGCGGCTGAGCAGCGAAGGCACCGTGTTACGTTCCGCGCGGGCACGGAAATACTCTGCGGCGCTGCTATTGCTTATGGCGGGGTTGGCTGAGGCCGGGGCGGCGAAGCCGACAGCGGCGGAAACCATGCCAGCCACAGCAACCGTCAAAGCCGCGCGCATTCGGTGCATCTTTTTCAAACTCACTATTGTGTCCATTCGAGCCAGCGTTGCCAGAATTTTTGCCGCCGCCCCGCTGATCGCAGTAACTCGGCAAGTGACCCGGCACCCATTGCGGGAATACTTTCACCGTCATGGTTAACATTTTGTAAAATTGCAGTGCCTTGCGCCGTATCGTTCCCCAAAAGCGGCGGAATGTTACGCCCGAAGGTCACAATCCGTTTCGGTGCCGCCAGTCTGACATGGTGGAGCAGCACATCGCCAATGCCCGCTGCCGACAGCGCGGCCCAATCGGGCATCGGCGTATGGCGGCGCAGCACCGACGCAGTATATACAGCATCATCGGCGGTACCTGCTGCACGCATCATGCCCGTCAGCAACTGGCCGTGCCGGCCGCTTAGTAAAGTGGCGGTGTCGCTTTCTTCGGGATCCGCCACGATAACCATCAGGCTGCAGCCCGCATTTCCGGTTGGCCCGACGACCGGAAAAGCGCCGCCATCATCTATTGACGGATCGCTGAGCCACCATTGCTGAAACGCGGCGAGATCGCTTGGCCAGGAATCTGTGTTGCCGCCGATTTTCTGTGGCGGCGATTTTACCGGGCGCTGGGCCAGAGGACGGACCGGAGCCAGGGGCGTTGCGGACGTGCTGCCATATGTTGAGGGTGCAGCACTGGCGCTATCGGCTGGCACGGGCGTATCGGCCAGCCAATCCGTAGCGTCATCGGCGAAATCGTGATCGACACCGGCCTCTTTCCACCAGGCCACAGCCGCCGCGAATTCCTCGGCAAGCGTATGCTCTGGAGGATGCCGGGAGGCGGGGTTTTCAGGCGTGGTCATTATGGCAGAGGTCTTGACCTGATGCGCGTGATTATTCAAGGGTTTCCGCGATATTCCAATGCTGTTTACCTGAAGGACAAACTCGATGAGCGCCGAACCCCAAGCCGATCCGATAGAGCGTGAATCGATGCCATGCGATGTGGTGATTGTGGGCGGCGGTGTGGCAGGTCTCGCCGCCGCTATCCGCCTGAAGCAGATCAATGATGATCTGGAAGTGGTCGTCCTTGAAAAAGGCTCAGAAATTGGCGCGCATATCCTGTCGGGCGCGGTGGTTGATCCCAAATCGCTCGACGAGCTGATCCCTGAATGGCGCGATATGGATTGTCCGATGGCGGAAACGCCGGTGACGGATAATTTGCACTGGATCCTGTCTAAAGGCAAAAAATACGCAATGCCGCATCTGGCGCTGCCGCCATTGATGTCCAATAAGGGATGCTACACCGGATCGCTTGGCAATCTCACTCGCTGGCTTGGCGAACAGGCCGAAGGGATGGGCGTGATGGTCTTCCCCGGCTTTCCCGCTGCCAAGGTCATGTTCGATGATGCGGGCGCGGTCAAAGGCGTGATTACCCAGGATATGGGCGTTGCCGAAGACGGTTCACGCAAGCCGGATTTCCAGCCGGGCATGGAAATCGAGGCGAAATATACCCTGTTTGCAGAGGGTGTTCGCGGCAATCTGACCAAGGAAATGAAAGCGCGCTTCGATCTGGAGGCGGATTGTCAGCCGCAGGTTTACGGCCTTGGTATCAAGGAATTGTGGGACATTGACCCCGATAAGCACATTCCGGGCCGCGTCATCCACACGCAGGGTTGGCCGTTGTCCGAAAGCGATAGCTGGGGCGGCGGATTCCTCTATCATCAGGCGAACGGCCAGGTTGCGCTCGGTTTCGTGACGGGTCTTGATTACGAAAATCCTTACCTATCCCCATATCAGGAGTTTCAACGCTGGAAAACGCATCCCGCGATCAGGGAATATCTCGAGGGCGGCAAGCGTGTCGCCTATGGCGCGCGCGCGATTAATGAAGGTGGCTGGCAATCTGTGCCCAAGCTGGCATTCCCCGGCGGCGCGCTGATCGGTTGTGCGGCCGGTTTCGTCAATGTTCCGCGTATCAAAGGCAGTCACACAGCAATGAAAAGCGGCATGCTGGCTGCAGAAGCCGCCGCCGCCGCAATCGCGGCCGGGCACGAGCAGACCGAACTGACCGATTACGAAGCCAACCTGCGCGAAAGCTGGATCGCCAAGGAGCTCAAAATGGTTCAGAACGCTCAGCCCGCGGTTGCCAAATTTGGCGGCGATTTCGGCACAGTGATCGCCGGGGTCGATATGTGGATGCGCCAATTGCGGATCGGTCTGCCGATTTCGATGAAGCATGAGCCCGATTACACCCATACCGGCCGCGCTGATCTGTTCCGCCCGATCGAGTATCCCAAGCCCGATGGCGTGATCACATTCGACCGTCTGACGTCTGTGGCGTTCAGCTATACCAATCATGCGGAGGACCAGCCGGTTCATCTGAAAGTCAAAGATTGGGACTTGCAAAAGCAAAGCGAGCTGGGTGTCTATGGCGGCCCGTCAACCCGCTATTGCCCCGCAGGTGTCTATGAATGGCTGATCGAGGACGGGCAGGAGCCAAAGTTTCAAATCAACGCGCAAAACTGCGTTCACTGCAAAACCTGCGATATCAAGGACCCGAACCAGAACATCAACTGGACCACGCCCGAAGGCGGCGGCGGACCGAATTATCCGAATATGTGATGCGGGTTCACAATGCGATGGCGCAGGGTGATTTCACTTGCCAAGAGAAGCATCACTGCGACCGGGCTTTTGCTTCCTTGGCTGCAAGTTCAGGATTCATAAAAATCTGACGGATCGGGCCTGCAACAAATCCAATGGTCGCCCGCCTCCTGTTCGTGATAGTCCAACGCGTACTTCTAAAGACGGAAAAGTTCATCATTGCCAGCGACCACTCGCGGGGGAGTTCTGCCATCCTCAGATATCTGCTCATGGTACTCTGTGAAATCCTCACAGCCCTCATAGCTGTTTCTGATATCCACTCAATTGCAGACATACCGAGAAAGCCCCGCTAACACTACGCGCGTGGCTATCACCGAAACCGCCTACGCCAAAATCAACCTCGCGCTGCATGTCCGCGCGCGGCGCGATGATGGCTATCATGAGCTGGAAACGCTGTTCGCTTTTGTCGATCAGGGGGATGTTCTCAGCGCCACATCTGCCGAACTGGACCAGATTAGAACTGTTGGCGAGTTTGGCGGGCAACTGACTGATCCGCTTGATAATATCGTTGCCAAGGCATTGACCGCGCTACCCCGCCCTCAGGGTCTTAGCATTCTGATGGAAAAGAACCTGCCTGTCGCGGCGGGACTGGGTGGCGGATCGGCGGATGCGGGGGCGGTGTTCCGGATCGTGCGCGAAATGCAAGGACTGCCCGATGACTGGCCGCAGCGCGCGGCAAAGCTTGGCGCGGATGTTCCCGCCTGTGTGGAAAGCCTGACCTGCATCGGGCGCGGAACGGGTACGGAGCTGGAGAATATTGACAGCGATCTGACCGGTACGCCGGTGTTGCTGGTGAATCCGCGCATGGCTTTATCGACCGGCCCTGTTTTTACCGCCTGGGACGGGCAGGATCGCGGGCCGATGCCCACCGGTTCGGTATCCGAAATCGCGTTGTCTGGCCGCAATGATCTGGAAGGCCCCGCAATCGGCCTGTGCCCGGCAATTGCGGATATATTGGCGGCGCTGCGCGAAACCGACGCTTTCCTCAGCCGCATGTCCGGCTCCGGCGCGACGTGTTTTGCGCTATATCGCAGTCATGACGCCATGCGCGAAGCCGCAGAAACGTTGGGTTCTGACTATCCCGACTGGTGGCAGATGCGCGGCATATTGAGATAGGAAACGCCAATTATGATGATGGATGATCTGCCGTATCGCCAAGTCGGTGAGGCGCGAAAGAGCGGTATCGTGTGTGTTGCCGATCACGCATCCAATTATGTGCCTGACGATGTGCCGCTCGGCATTCCGGCGGCTTTGCAGGACAATCATATCGCGGTCGATATTGGCACAGCGGGTATCGCCGACCGGATGGCACGGCGGTACGGTATCGCGGCGCACATCGCCACCGTCAGCCGCCTGGTGTGCGATTTGCACCGGACGGAAGATGCCGACGGTGTCGTCCCCACCAACAGTGACGGGCATCTTATTCCCGGCAATATCGGCGCGAATATAGAGGATCGTCTGGCGCGGTTCCACCGGCCCTATCATGCAGCAATGGCGGACTGGCTTGACGCGGCTGACCCGGAACTTATCGTGGCTTTGCATAGTTTTACACCGGTACTTGAAAGCAAAGTCGAGGATCGTCCGTGGGACGCGGCATTGTTGTATAATCAGGATGATCGCGCGGCGCGCCACGCGATCCGCCTGTTCGCTGAGGAAGGGCTGAATGTCGGCGATAACCAGCCATATTCGGGCAAACTGCTCAACGCGACAATGGACCGCCATGCAGAGGCGCATGGCCGCGCCTATCTGACCATCGAAATCCGGCAGGATTTGATCGCCACCAGGGCCGAGCAAGCCCGCTGGGCGGCGCTGGTAACCGATGTTGCCAACCGCACCGCATTGGCGCTGAAGGGGAGCTAAGCGCCGCTAAAGATGGGTTGGTCTTGTAAATCTGGCATATCCCAGCAAAAGCGGACCTCTGACGGAGGATTACCAGCGTGACACACACATTCGACAAAACCAGCCTGCCCAGCCGCCATGTTTCGGTTGGCCCTGAGCGCGCGCCGCACCGATCCTATTATTATGCGATGGGCATGACCGAGGAGGAGATTAATCAGCCATTTGTCGCGGTTGCCTCTGCCGGGAATGACAGCGCGCCGTGCAATACCGCGCTTGATGCGCAGGCCAATATTTGCCGCGACGGTGTGATTGCAGCGGGCGGCACTCCGCGCCGGTTCAATACGATTACCGTCACAGACGGCATTGCGATGGGCCATCAGGGCATGAAAAGTTCGCTCGTCAGCCGCGAAGTGATCGCAGATTCGGTTGAGCTTTCGGTGCGCGGCCACTGCTATGATGCGCTGATCGGGTTTGCGGGGTGCGACAAAAGTCTGCCCGGCATGATGATGTCGATGGTGCGGCTGAATGTCCCCTCTATATTCGTCTATGGCGGATCGATCCTGCCGGGCCGGTTCCAAGATAAAGACGTGACCGTGGTCGATGTGTTTGAAGCCGTTGGCCAGTTTTCTGCTGGCAATTGTCCGCTGAAAGATCTGACCGCTCTGGAAAAGGTTGCATGCCCCGGTCACGGTGCGTGCGGCGGGCAGTTTACCGCCAATACGATGGCCTGTGTGGGCGAGGCGATTGGACTTTCGCTGCCCAATTCCAACATGGCCCCTGCGCCGTACCGATCGCGTGAGGAGGTCGCGACCGGGGCGGGCAGACAGATCATGTATCTGCTCGAACACAATATCCGCCCGCGCGATATCTGTACCAGGGCGGCGTTTGAGAATGCCGCACGCGTGGTGGCGGCCACTGGCGGATCGACCAACGCGGCGCTGCATCTGCCCGCAATGGCCAGCGAATGCGGGATAGATTTTGACCTGTTCGATGTCGCAGAGATATTCAAATCAACGCCTTACATTGCAGACCTGAAACCCGGCGGCCAATATGTTGCGCGCGATATGCATGATGCTGGCGGCGTCTATATGGTAATGAAAACCCTGCTCGATGGCGGTTTTCTCGATCCTGAACCCATGACCGTGACGGGCAAGACACTGGGCGAGAATATCGCGGAAATCACCTGGAACCCGGATCAGAATGTTATTTATGACGTCAAGACGCCGATCACGCCAACCGGCGGGGTGGTGGGTTTGAAAGGTTCTCTCGCACCCGATGGCGCGATTGTGAAAGTTGCGGGCATGGCGCGGCTGGAATTTACCGGCCCTGCGCAAGTGTTTGATTGCGAGGAAGACGCCTTCGCAGCGGTGGGCAAAAAAGAAATCCGCGAAGGTAGCGTGGTCGTGATCCGGTATGAAGGGCCCAAAGGCGGGCCCGGTATGCGCGAAATGCTATCTACCACGGCCGCGCTTTACGGGCAGGGTATGGGGGAAAAGGTCGCACTGATCACTGATGGGCGCTTTTCGGGTGCGACGCGCGGCTTCTGCATCGGCCATGTCGGGCCCGAAGCTGCCGATGGCGGGCCTATCGGGCTGGTCGAGGATGGCGATATCATTGCCATTGATGCGGTTGCCGGTACGATTGACCTTCACGTCGATGATAAGGTTTTGGCCGCGCGCCGTGCCAAATGGGAACCGCGTGAAAATGATTATCAATCGGGCGCATTATGGCGCTATGCCCAGAATGTTGGTCCTGCCAGCAAGGGCGCGCTGACCCATCCCGGCGCAAAAGCAGAAAAGCACATCTATGCGGATATCTAGCCATCTTATTGCAACCGCTGTTCTGACCGGCGCTCTGGCCGCCTGTTCGGGTCCGCCGCCGGAACAACCCCAGGCCGAAGAAGGATCCGACGCCATCGAATGCGCATTGGGAGAGGGGAGCGAATTTGGCGCGGATTGCCTGGTTGAACGCAGCGAGGTGGACGGCCAGAAAGTGTTGACCATTCGCCATCCCGATGGCGGTTTTCGCCGGTTCGAACAATTGACGGACGGGCGCGGTCTGGCCGAAATGGATGGTGCCGACACGGTCAGCAGGTCCTTGGAAGATGGTACTTTGCTGATCAGTATCGGCCCTGACAGGTACCGCTTCCCCGCCGCCGTAAAAGCCGATCCGGCGCCGGCGCAGACAGCATCAGAGACACCCGAACCTGCGCCCGAAGAAATTGCTGCTCCCGCCGCTCCGACCGGGTAAGACCAGTTAGCGGGGCGATCATTGCCCTTGCCCGGCACGCGCTTGACGCTTACCGGCGGCGGCATGAGCACAGCATCTGAGATAGTTCGTATCGCCGCCAAGGGTGACGGCATCACAGCCGATGGCCGCCACGTCGCAGGCGCAGTGCCTGGTGACAGCGTGCTCGCCGATGGCACATTGCGCCGCGGACCGCATTATGTCGATGCGCCGTGCCGACACTTTGGCCGTTGCGGTGGCTGCCAGTTACAGCATGCCGATGAGGCCTCGCTATCGCAGTTCGTGACATCGCGCGTCGCCAACGCGGCGGAGGGGCAGGGGCTCCGCGTGGGGGACATGCTGCCCACCTATCTTTCCCCGCCGCGTAGCCGTCGCCGCGCGACATTGCATGCGATCAATAGCGGGGGCGGTCCGCTGATCGGGTTCCGGGCGGCTGGATCGCACACGATCATTGGTTTGGCACAATGCCATGTCCTGCGGCCGGAATTATTTACCGTCATTACGGCCCTGCGGCAATTGCTCGCTAAGAGACGGGGCAAATATGCGGTTGATATCGAGCTGACGCTGGTCGATCAGGGCGTTGATTGTTCACTGAAAAACCTGGCCATTGAGGGGTTGGAGCAGACCGAGGGTATTCTCGATTTCGCCCGCGAGCAGCGATTGGCCCGGCTCACTCTGGATCAGGGGTATGGCCCGGAAACCTTGTGGGAGCCCGAGCCTGCCGCGATCACGCTGTCTGGTATTCCGGTGCCGTTTCCCAGCGGAGCGTTTTTACAAGCCACTGCCGATGGCGAGGCGGTGCTGGTGCAGGATACGCGCGATTGGCTGGCGGGCGCAGCAACCGTGGCGGATCTGTTTTCTGGCCTGGGTACATTCGCCTTCGCGCTGGCGGGCCAGACCAAAGTACTGGCAGCAGAGGCATCGCGCGATGCCCATCTGGCATGCAAATTGGCAGCCGGAATTTATCGCAAACCTGTCCATTCAATTCACCGGGACCTGTTTCGGGGTCCGCTGCAATTGGATGAGCTTAATAAATTCAGCGCGATACTGCTCGATCCGCCGCGCGCCGGTGCCCGCGATCAAGTGGGTCTGATGGCGCAAAGCACGGTGGAAAAACTGGTCTATATCAGCTGCAACCCATCCAGCTGGGCGCGCGATGCGAAAACTTTGTCCGAAGGCGGATACCGGTTGGAAAAACTGCGCGCTGTCGGCCAATTCCGTTGGTCAACGCATGTCGAATTGTCCAGCCTGTTTGTCCGCGATGATGCAGGCAGCGTGTAGGGTCAACACCCGTATATTCTGCGGGGCGTGGTCGATAGACCCCTTAAGTTTTCAAGACTTCTAAAATTTGCTGTTCAAGCCATTGTTTTGCATGGGGTTCGACATAGGCGTGGCTGGCCCCGTCACAGCGGTAAATGCGCGGATCATGCGCCATCCAGTTGCTTTCAAACGCCTGCGCTGTGCGGTCACGCGCGGCGAGCAGAAAGCGGATAGGCCCGTTGAAACCCTCAATCCCGGCGGCCATATTGCGGGCGAGCGGAGTAATGTCCTGATTGCTGGCGGCGGCCTGGCGCAATCCCGATACCAGTTTGCGCATATCGACCCCGCCGGTCACCAGGCGGAGCAGCTCTTTGGGATTTTTTAGCTTTTCCGCGTAGCGCGAACGAATGGCGGTGGGCGGCGGTGCGCCAGACGCATCATCCTCAATTGTCCACGGATTGGACAGGATCAGCCCGTCCAATCCGCGCCCCTGTGACAGCATGAGCGCACTGGCAGCATCGCAATTGCCAAACCCGAAGACCTGCTGCATCTGCGGTGCCAGCGCGCGAAAGGCCGCTACTGCCGCAGCGATATCCTTACCGCTGTTGCGGAAGCCGCGATTTTCGCCGTCACTATCCCCGATACCGCGCCGGTCAAACCGGAACACGGGAAAACCTGCTGCCGCGATATTTGCAGCCAGCCGGGACTGCCCGGAAAACGTACCCGAGCGGATTTCGTTGCCGCCGCTAACAATTAGCAGGCCGGTTTTGCCCGGCGCATTGTCTCGCGCGGTATCCAGCGTGCCAGCCAGCGGCAACCCCTGGCATTCAAATGTGAGCGGCATCCGGCTCATTGGTCACTCAGCCCGATAGCGATCATCGCCGCGAGCGCATCGGCCTGTTCGGGATCCTCATCCGGTTCAGCGCGCATCCACAGCCCCGCTCCGCCAACCATGCCCTGCTCAATATCGAGCAAACGGCCGCTGACAGGTGTCCTGGAACCGGCCAGCGATGTGAAGAGCTGCGGCCCGATGTGCCATCCGGCAAGCTCTATGCCCGATGCCCGGCCTGATGCCTCCAGATCGGCGCTGGTTTCCTCGATGCCAGCCTCGCGCGCGGCAATCATGCGGGCGCGGATCATGGACCGAATGAGGCTGCTGCCGCCGGTCGGGGCGTAGCGCCAGCCGGGGAGATCATCAGGGGCCAGCAAAGCGCCAGAGCGGATTGTCAAAAGATGGGTTGCCTTGAAAAATAGAGCGGCGGTTTCGACGGCAAACCGCCAATCCTCCAGCGTCTGCTCAGCCAATGGTTCCAGACTGTCATTACAGCCGGGCAAGTCCGGCAGGATGCAATCTATGCCTGACAAATCAAGCCGGTGCATGATTTCCACCGTCTGGCGGCGCATCTTGTTCGCTTCATCAAACAGACTTGGCAATATCAGGATACGGTGCGCCCGGCCGTCATCAAATGTCAGCGCGGCCTCTTCACATCTACCGCCGCCGGGTAATGGCGCAGTCCAATGGGTGAAACTGCGCATGGCTCAGCCGGTGACGGCTTTGGCCTCGGCAAACGCCAACAGACCACCAAACGTTTCGAGCATTTCCCCGTCCACATCATCATCATCGATGATAATATCCATCCGGTCTTCCATTTCGGTCAGCAAACCGGCGACCGCCATCGAATCCAGTTCCGGCAAATGTCCGAACAGCCCGGTATCGCTGTCAAATGTTTCGACGTCATTGCTGTCTAGGCCCAGCACATCACACAGGATCGCGCGCAGCTGTGTATCAATGACATGCCGCGATGGGGCCAGACTTGGCGATGTGGAACCAGACGCTTCTGCATCTGCATCATCATCCGGTTTCGGTGCGTTGTGAGTGCTGTTGGTCACGCGGTCCCCGTCCATTTGCATCCATTCCCTGAATTCGCGGCCATTAGGCTCGGCGAGCCCCTTAGCTTTACGGCGGAAATCGTGCAACCCGGCTGGTGTCAGCCGCCCAGGCCGGGCAGTGCGCGCTTCGCCAGTGCGGGCCAGGCTTTGGGCTGGCGCGGATCAAGGCAGTCTAAGCGGTATCGCGGGCGGTCCATTTCCATCCAGTCGCGTTTATACGCATCGTCGCCAGTGCCGAAATCGACCAGAGTGACACGGTCTGTATCAATGACATGCTTGAAGAGAGCCGCGGTAAGAGTGGTCCCTGCCGATAGCTGCTTATGCTCTTCCAGATGGGCGAGTTTGTGGATGTAGGCGGTGCCGTTTTCGACAGTCCAGAACTGCGCCGCCACCGGCAGCGCGCCGTTAAGGGCAACGGCCAGACGGATACGTCCTGCTGCGCCTTCCTGCCGGGCGAAAGCGCGCAGCATTGCTGTATCGCCTTCCTTGGGTTTCCAGCTGTGCCGGTAAATCTCTTCATAAGCGGCCCACGCTTCCGCATCGAAATGGTCATGCAGCGTGACATCCACTTTCTTGGCTTTGCGCTTCAAAGTGGTGCGCATCCGGCCCGATCGGCTCGCCCAATAGGTATCAAAACTGCGATTATTCACTTCCAGAACATGATTGTGATCGCACGCCTCGCGCGTGACTGACCATCCGCCACTGGTAAAGGCCGTCTCCAGCATGGTCGCGGCGCCATGTTCGTCAGGCACCGGCCAAACCGTAACGCGGTGAGTCTGCGTCCGCAATGCGCTGGCGACCGCCCGCAACAGTTCCGCATCGAGCGAGCCAGCCGGTTCCCAGGTGAAATTATACCAATTGGCCAGCGGTTCCAGGCGGCCATTGGCGCGCATCAGGGGCAGGGCGGCACTGCGCGAACCATCATGAGCTGCAGCGATCAGCGGCACCGCGCCTGACTGAACCAGCAGCTCGGCCCATTCAGCGCGGCCAAACGGCCCCGATTTCGCCGGGGTGCAGGGGGAGAGTTTTTTACTCATTCCTTGCAAGACATTAACTGTGTCGTGATAGCTGACGCTGACCAACGGTTAAATTTCCTTCTGCGGAGCCTGAATGCCCGAATCACCTGACCCGAAGCCAAAGCCGCTCGATCATCTGCCTCGGTGCGGTGCGGATGAAAGCCCGGCATTGGTGCTGCGTGATCACACGCTTAGCTACAAGGACTTAAAGGACCGTGTCGCTCGTCTTAGTGGCTGGTTAAGGCATCGGCTGCCGCAGACCGGCGCGCGCGTGGCGACATGGGCGGCCAAGACCGAGCTGGCCTGTCTGATGCCGCTAGCTGCTGCGCGGGCGGGGCTGGTGCATGTGCCGATCAATCCGCTGCTCAAACACGGCCAGGTGGCGCATATTCTGGCCGATAGCGGGGCGAAAATGCTGCTCGGCACCAAAGCGCGTCTGGCGACCCTGGAAGAAGGTGACGTGCCAGCGGATGCCGTGTGCATTGACGAACTGGACGTTCTGGCGGAGCTGGACGCGGTGACCAATCTGCTTGGGCCATCGGCTCACAATCCTGATGATCTGTGCGCCATTCTATATACCAGCGGTTCGACCGGCCGCCCGAAAGGCGTTATGCTGAGCCACGCCAACCTCTGGCTTGGCGCGGTCAGTGTGGCGCATTATCTGGGTGTGCAGCATGATGATGTAACGCTCGGCGTGTTGCCATTGTCATTTGATTACGGTCAGAATCAATTGCTCAGCACCTGGTATGCAGGCGGTTCGGTGGTGCCACTGGATTATCTCTTCGCCAGAGATGTCGTGCGGGCCTGCGCGAAATATGGCGTAACCACTCTGGCTGCGGTGCCGCCCTTATGGGTGCAATTGACCGAACTTGACTGGCCCGGGGAATCGGTCACCCCGATCCGGCGCCTGACCAATAGCGGCGGCGCGCTAACCAGCGATATGGTCGCTGATTTAGGCAGAATTTTCCCGCAGGCGCGGCTGTTCCCGATGTACGGCCTGACAGAGGCGTTTCGCTCGACCTATCTCAAGCCCGAACTGGCCGATGCGCACCCCACATCAATGGGCAGTGCAATTCCGTTTGCCGAGATACTGGTGATTGATGATGATGGCGGCGTGGCTGCGCCTGACACGGAGGGCGAGCTGGTACATTGCGGGCCGCTGGTGGCGCAAGGTTATTGGCAGGACGAAGCGCGTACTGCAGAACGGTTCAAAGCTGCTCCGCCATCGTCGGAATATGGCGGGGTGGCGGTCTGGTCTGGTGACCGGGTCAAGCGGGACGCGAGCGGGCTGCTGTATTTTGTCGGGCGACGCGATTCGATGATCAAGAGCGCAGGTAACCGGATCAGCCCCAATGACATTGAAGAGGCAGCGCGTGCGACCGGGTTGGTGGCAGAGGCGGTGGCTTTGGGAATCCCCGATGCGCGCCTTGGCCACGCCATCCATCTGGTCGCTAGAGCGGCGGCGGACAGCGCGGATGCGGCCACGCAGGTGCCCAGAGCCCTGGCGAAAGAATTGCCCAATTTCATGCAGCCGCACGCCATCCATTGGCGCGATAGTTTGCCGGTCAATCCCAACGGTAAACTGGACCGCGGCGCCATTCTGGCGGAGATTACCGCTCTGGTCGAACAGCGCGCAGCACAGGATGACACTCCATGAAAGCCAAACCTCTCGGCCCGATCCCTGCCGGTTATGATGTAAAGGATGGTGAGCTTGCAATTGGCGGCATGACCGCGCGTGCACTGGTGGCCAAGGCCGGACGGACACCGGTGTTTGTGTATTCGCGCGAGCATCTGACGCAGCGTGCGGCTGATTTGCGAGCCGCATTACCCGCTAATATTCACTTGAATTACGCGATCAAGGCCAATCCCTTCGCGCCATTATTGCAGCATATGGCGCAGCTGGTGGATGGGTTTGATATTGCATCCGCTGGCGAACTGGTCATGGCGCAGGATGCCGGGCTTGATCCGGAACAGATCAGCTTTGCGGGGCCTGGCAAACGCGATGCGGAGCTGGAAGCGGCGATTGCTGCAGGCGTAACGCTCAATCTTGAATCGGAGAATGAGGCGCAGCGCGCGCTGGCAATTGGCGCGCGGCTGGGCATTGCGCCGCGATTGGCGATTCGGGTTAATCCGGATTTTGAACTGCGTGGTTCGGGCATGAAAATGGGCGGCGGGGCCAAACCTTTCGGGATTGATCAGCACCGCGTGCCTGCCTTGGCCAGGCAAATACTGGCATCTGATGCACAGTGGTGCGGCCTGCATATCTTCACCGGCAGTCAGGCGCTGGGCGCAGAGGCGCTGATAGAAGCACAGGGCAATGTACTTGATCTGGCCGATCAGCTTTCGGATCAGATCGGTGCGCCTTTGCCTAAACTGAATATGGGTGGCGGCTTTGGCATACCATATTTTCACGGTGACGAGCCCGTGGATACGCGCGCCATCGGGGCAGCTTTGCAGACACGCATGGATGCTTTGCCAGCGAATCTGGCTGACACATATTTCTGTATAGAGCTGGGCCGGCACTTGGTGGGCGAGGCCGGGGTATATCTGGCCGAGATCATCGACCGCAAGGAAAGCCACGGCGTGGTGTACTTGGTGACCGATGGCGGCCTGCATCACCAATTGGCGGCATCGGGCAATTTCGGGACTGTCGTGCGCCGCAACTATCCCTCTGCAATCGCGACCAGATTTGACGCGGAGCCGGAGGAGATTGCCAATATTGTCGGCTGTCTATGCACCCCGCTGGACCGGCTTGCGGATAATGGCGCGTTCCCGCGTGCCGATGTCGGCGATCTCGTGGCAGTCTTTTGCGCAGGTGCTTACGGGGCGACATCGTCTCCGGCAAATTTTCTCGGCCACGGTCCGGCAGCCGAAATACTGGTTTAAGGTCCCGTTTACCTATTGGACCCAGGCCGTCCCGCTTTGGGACTATGCCATACTAAACGCCCGTAAACGCAAAAAGGCTAACGGTATGTTCACCCTTTTTAGCGAGAAAGCATCCCAGATAACGGGTGTGTAGAACCGGGTAGCTCCCGATCTGCGCCATTTCACCCGTCACCAAAGCCCGTAACCGGGAAGGATGCGCATAGATGTTTAGTAACCGTTTTCCAAAATTGCTCGCAGGCAGCGCGCTGGCCGCGCTCGCGCTGTCAGGCTGCGCGTCTGGCGGTAGCAATACGCTCCCGCCGGCGACATTCGTGTCGATGCAGGAGGGGCCAAGCGAGGAATATCTTATCGGCCCGCTGGACGAGCTGACCATTCATGTATGGCGCAACCCGGAACTGGGCGCGGACAAAATTCAGGTCCGCCCTGATGGCCGGATCACGACGCCGCTGATTACCGACATGCCCGCGGTGGGCAAGACGCCGTCCATGCTGGCCCAGGATATCCGCCTGCAGCTCTCGCAATATATTGAAGAGCCGCTGGTATCGGTGATTGTCAACAAATCAGAAGGCGCCATCAGCCAGCAGATCCGTATTATCGGTGCGACCAGCAAGCCAGCCTCGCTGCCCTACCGCGCGAATATGACCGTGCTGGACGCGATGATCGCGGTGGGTGGTCTCTCTGAATTTGCCTCGGGCAACCGGTCCAAGCTGGTCCGCTTCAACCCGGCCACCGGCCGCCAGGAAGAATACAAGCTGCGTCTCAACGATCTGCTCCGCAAGGGCGATGTTAAGGCCAATGTGCTGCTGCGCCCGGGTGATGTGATCATCATCCCGGAAAGCATGTTCTAAGAGATCGGCCCGATAGATGAACGAAGTCTTTGAAGATTTACGCGCCGCACTATTTTCTGTGTGGCAACGCCGATGGCTCGCGCTGGCGGTGGCTTGGGGCGTGTGCCTGCTCGGCTGGCTGGTGGTCGCGATGATCCCGAATCAATATGAATCCGAAGCGCGTATCTATGTGCAGTTGGACGATGCTCTGGCTGATCAGTTGAAGATCCCAGGCAGCACCGAACGCGAAATCACCCGGATTCGCCAGACGCTGTCCAGTTCGGTGAATCTGGAAAAAGTGATCCGTTCCACGCGCCTTGGTGAAGATGTCACCACGCAGCGCGATATGGAAAACGCGATTGAAAACCTGACCGAGAAAGTCACGGTCAAAAGCGAAGAGGACAACCTGTTTGAACTGAAAGCGGAAATCGGCCGCGGTGATCTGTCCGACGGCGAAAACGCCCAATTGGCGCAAAGCGTTGTCCAGAAGCTCATCGATATTTTCCGGGAAGAAAATCTGGCTGGCAATCGCGGCAACATTGCCGAAACCATCGTGTTTCTTGACCAGCAATTGGAAGAGCGGAAGCTGGAACTGGAAGCTGCCGAGCAGCGCCGTCTGGCATTCGAAGCGGAAAACCCCGATTTGATCGGCGGCACCTCCACACTCTCCACCCGGATGGGAATATTGCGTAAGGATATGCGCGATGTCGATGCCGATCTGGCCGCAGCGCAAAGCGCCCTTGCAGCCATTAATGGCCAATTGGCGGGGACACCGCGCACCATCGTAACCGCTGGTCCGCAAGGCGGTGCGCGTGCTGCACTGGCCGAGGCGCAAGGACAATTGGCCAGTCTGCAAGCGCGCGGTCTGACCGCAAGCCACCCGGATGTGATTGCGCTCAACAAACAGATCGCTTCGCTGCGCACTCTCGCGGCGAATGAAAATCCGAATAGTGTCGGCTCCACCAATCCCGCTTACAGCTCGTTAATCGCGATCAAGGCGGAACGGCAGGCCAATGTCCAGGCGCTATCGTCGCGCAAGGCTGCGCTCAATTCCGAGCTGTCTTCTCTTCTGGCGAGCCAATCGACAGAGCCAGCCGCTGCCGCAGAAGCCAACCGGATCAGCCGCGATTATGAAGTGCTCAAAGACAAATATGACGAGCTTCTTCAAGACCGCGAGGAGATGAAACTGCGCGGCAATCTGGAATCGGAGCGCAGCTCGTTCAAATTTGAAGTAATCGACCCGCCCACCACACCGCGCAGTCCATCGGCCCCGAACCGGCCATTGCTGCTGATCGGTGTCCTGCTTGCCGGATTGGCAGCGGGTGTCGGTGCGGCCTTTGCCATCGGTCAATTGCGTTCGACATTTGCCACAACCGCCAAGCTGGAGCGGTCGCTTGATCTACCGGTTCTGGGTTCGATTTCACAAACCATGACCGATGCCGCCCGCGATCTGCGGACCAAACGGATGCGGTATTTTATCGCCGGATCATCTGCCCTTGGCGGATTGTGCGTTGTGCTTCTGGTCGTTGAATTCGTCCAGCGCGGCATGGTGGCTTGAGGAGATAGCTATGACAGAACATCGCAACATTCCTCTGCCTGAAGACGGTAAGGAAAATAAGGAAAGCTCACTATTCGAACGTGCAAGCGGTGCGTTTGGGTTCGACCCGTTCAAGGCTGCGCCAATTAAAGGCACGCTTCCCGAACGCGAAATGAAGCGGGCAAAAGCGCGCAAGAAAGCCGATCAGGACAAGCAGGACGAGCTGGCTGCCCGCACTGCAGCGGCGGACATCGTAGAGCCTGACACTGCGCCTGCGGAGCAGCAAGAAGACGCCGCTCCGAAAGCCAGGACACCAGCCGTTCCGGCAGAGTATGAACCCGCGCCGGAACCGGAAACGGCCAGAGCCAATCTGCCCGTTGCGCGCGCCTCGGCTGATCTCGTGGTCGACCAGGATATTGGCGCGATCGCCCTGTCGGGCAAGAAATTCCAGATCGACCGGGATCATTTGCGCGATAAGGGAATGATCGTCCCAGAGGCAGCGACAACCGCGCTCATCGAAGAATTCCGTATCGTCAAACGGCACATATTGAGCGCGGCGAGGGAACGCGGAACCGCGCAATCGCGCCGTGTTCTGGTCTGTTCGCCGCATCCAGGCGAAGGCAAGACTTTCTGTTCGACCAATCTGGCCATTGCGATTGCGGCGGAGCGGGATAGCGAAGTTTTGCTGATCGATGCCGATTTTGCCAAACCGTCGGTTCTGTCCACATTGGGTCTGCCCAAGGGGCCGGGCTTTATGGATTGTCTGGCGGACCATTCGATCAAGCCCGAAGAGCTCGTGATCGGAACAGACATCCCAGGATTGTGGGTTCTTCCCGCTGGCAATCAAACCAATTCCGACAGTGAATATCTGGCAGCGGACCGGACAGCAGAAGTGCTGAACCGGTTCACGATGGGCGCGCCCAACCGGATGGTCATTTTCGATACACCTCCCGCGCTGGCGGCGTCTCCTGCAGCCGAGCTTGCCCAACATGTTGGACAGGCCGTGCTGGTCGCCCGTGCGGATAAAACCGGACAATCTGCTTTGGAGGATGCCTGTCAGCTCCTCTCGGCTTGTCCAGACATCAAGCTGCTCCTTAACGCGGCGCAGTTCAGCCCAAGTGGCCGAAAGTTCGGCTCTTACTATGGATATGGGGAATAACCCGCCATGACTAAATATACTATTCTGGCGCTCGGCGCTGTTGCATCATTTGGCTTGTCCGCGCCCGTTACCGGGCAGGATTTCGGCGGCGGTTCCGGAGGCAATTTCGGAGACGAAGTGACCGGCGGTGAAAGCGGCGACGGCAGCAGCGAGCAAGGCCGCGCCAATCGCGTGCAAGTGAGCCCTTATATCGAAGTGTCGCAGATCGCGGTGGCGGAACTGTCGCCCGGTGATGATGTGGTCACGTACACGCAAGTCGCCGCGGGCGTCGATGCCTCTGTCACTGGCCGTAACAATGGCGGCTCGGTGTCTTTGCGGTATGAACGCAATATCGGCTACGGCGATGAGGCGCTGGACAGCGACACCGTGACCGGCATCGCACGCGGTTATGCGTCTGTCGTGCCGGGCACTCTGACTGTTGATGCAGGCGGCCTTGCCGCGCGCACACGGGTTGACGGCAATGGCGGTGCAACATTCAACGCGCTGAACGGGGACAACACCGAAACCCGGACCTATTCCGCCTATGCCGGGCCGACGCTTAGCACGGAAGCCGGACCGGTCAATATCGATGCGAATTACCGTGTCGGTTATACACGTATCGAACAGCCTGATGCGATCGTAACCGCTCCGGGTGCAGCAGCGATTGACGTGTTTGATGACAGCATCAATCAGAGCGCAGCCTTGCGTTTGGAAACACCTGCTGGCCGCGCTTTGCCGGTTGGTGTGGGCGTGGAAGCAGGCTGGGACCAGGAAGATGTTTCCAATCTCGATCAGCGCGTGCGTGACGCTTATGTACGTGCCGATGTGACCGTTCCGGTCACGCGCTCGCTCGCGGTGGTGGGGGGCATCGGCTACGAAGATGTCGAAGTATCCAGCCGCGATGCGGTGCTCGATGTCAATGGCAATCCGGTGACCGGCGATGATGGCCGTCTGGTGACGGACACATCGCAGCCGCGCCAATTGGCCTATGATGTTTCCGGCCTGATCTGGGATGTTGGCGTCGCCTGGCGGCCAAGCGCGCGGACATCGTTGGAGGCGACGATAGGCCGCCGGTACGATTCGACCACCTATTACGGTAATTTTGCCTGGGCACCGAACAGCCGCAGCTCGGTCAACGTCAATGCCTATGACACTGTGACCGGATTCGGTTCGCAGCTTAACAATGCGCTGGCCAATCTGCCAACGCAGTTTGCCGCAAACCGCAATCCATTGACCGGTGACTTTAACGGCTGCGTCAATGGACAAGACGGCGCGGCCTGCCTTGGCGGCGCGTTCAGCTCCATCCGTTCCTCTGTCTTCCGTTCACGCGGGGTCGGGGCCAGCTATCAAACCACCGTGGCCGGTCTGACTGCCGGGGTCGCGCTGGGATATGACAACCGCCGCTTCATCGCCGGCGCGGGCACAGCTCTTGCTGCTGCCAATGGCGTTACGGATGAAAGCTATTACGGTACGTTCTTCCTGCAAGGCGAGATCGACCGCAATTCCAGCTTCTCCACCAACGCCTATGCCAGCCTGATCGAGAGCGATTTCGATCTGGCGGGTGATGTGTTGGCCGTGGGTGCATCGGCTGCATATCGCCGCAATCTGACATCGCGTCTCTCCGCACGGGCCGCCGTTGCGGTTGACCGGATCGACAGCGACGCAGCCACTGAAGACTTCACCACAGCATCGGCCCTGCTTGGCCTGCGCTACGATTTCTGATCCGGGGGACCAACCAGAATGTTTGATGATTTTTATGGCTTAACTGGGCGGCCGTTCCAGCTAACCCCCGATCCGAATTTCTATTTTGAGAGTGCGACCCACCGTAAGGCGTTGTCCTATCTCGGATATGGTATGGCGCAAAGCGAAGGCTTTATTGTCATCACCGGTGAGGTGGGTGCGGGTAAATCCACGCTTGCGGCGCATTTGATGCAGAAGATCGACCGCGATCAGATGACGGTGGGCCAAGTGGTCACTAGCAATCTGGACGGTGATGAACTGGTCCATATTGTCGCGCAGAGTTTCGGGCTGGAAGTCGCGGGCCATGACAAGGCCACCGCATTGGGGGCGATTGAAAACTTCCTGCATGAGGAAGCCCGCGAGGGCCGCCGAACTTTGCTGGTGGTGGACGAATCGCAGAATCTCTCGGTCGAGGCTCTGGAAGAGCTGCGCATGCTGTCCAATTTCCAACTGGGCTCGCATCCTTTGCTGCAACTGCTGTTGCTGGGTCAGCCGGAATTCAAAAAGGTGTTGGCCGAGCACACAGAACTGGAGCAATTGCGCCAGCGCGTAATTGCCGCGCATCATCTGGATTCAATGGAACCGGGCGAGCTGGAGCCATATATCAAGCACCGTCTGGAATGTGTCGGGTGGACCGGCAATCCTGATTTCGATCAGCGCGTCTTCGCCGGTCTGTACGAAGCCACTGGCGGTATCCCGCGCCGGGTTAACCAGGTGGTGACACGCTTGCTGTTGCTGGGCGCTGTCGAACAGCGCACCCGCATTGACAATGCGATGCTGTCTGCCGTCCTCAAGGAAATGACGGGGGACAATACGTTTCCCGAAGCGGCCCCGAAACCGATGCAGAAGCTGGCCCCGGCCCCTGCGCCCGGTCCGGTTAAGCATGTCCAGGCGCCGGCTGCGCCATCCGCAGATGTCGCCAGAATGCTGGCGCAACGCGATTCGCAGATCGTTGAATTGCAGCAAGCCGTGGTGGAACTTTCGCGCAAGGTAGAGGCTGATACTGGCAGACAATTGCCAGACCATATCGCACAGCAGATAACCGCAATGGACAACCGGCTGTCCGAACAGGAACGGATGGTACGCCATATGCTGACGATGCTGATCGAATGGGTCGAAACCGGCAATGCGCCGCGTGCTGTTGCGTAAGGAACGGCCCCGTGGAACATTCTGACATACAGGCAGCGCCCATCGTAAACGGCCTTTCGGTTGACGTGGAGGATTGGTTTCAGGTTGGCGCATTTGAAGATGTGATTGACCGGAGCGACTGGGATAATCTCGCTCTGCGCGTAGAAGATAATGTCGCGCGCATTCTTGATCTGTTTGATGAAGCGGGTGTGAAAGCCACCTTCTTCACGCTCGGCTGGGTTGCAGAGCGCGCTGCCCCGACAATGCGCCGCATTGCGCAAGCGGGCCATGAAATTGCGAGCCACGGATATGATCATGCCCGCATATTCACTTTGGACCGGAAAGAATTTGCCGCCGACATTCTAAGAACGCGTAAAATCCTGGAAGACACAACGGGCCAGCGCGTATCCGGCTATCGTGCGCCCAGCTTCTCCATCGATCAGCGCACGCCGTGGGCCTATGAAGAGCTGGCGGCGCAGGACTACGCCTATTCCTCCAGCGTCGCGCCGATTTTGCATGATCATTACGGCTGGCGCGATGCTCCGCGGTTTGCGTTCAAGCCCCTGCCAGCTTCGAACCTGATCGAGATTCCGGTCACGACAGCGATACTGCGCGGTAAGCGCGTCGCTGCGGGCGGGGGCGGGTTTTTCCGCGTGCTGCCCTATGCATTCTCGCGTTGGGCCATTCGTCAGGTCAACCGCGAAGAGCAGCGTCCGGCCATTTTCTACTTCCATCCGTGGGAAATTGATGCCGATCAACCGCGCGTGCCCGGTGCGCCGGTTAAATCGCGGCTGCGCCATTATACCAATCTTGACAAGATGGCGCCCAAGCTCACGAAACTGGCAAGCGATTTTTCGTGGGGCCGGATGGACCTGCTGGCATTTCGTGAAGCCGCTCTGGCGACCGATCTGGATAGCAATCTATATGCCCGCTCGGTCCACAGCGAGCCCGCATGAATGCGCCGTTCCCTTTGAGCAGCGAAAGCCTGTCTTTGGCTGATCTGCGCGATCCGGGCGAAGTTGCGCGGATAGAGGGTTTTGTTGCGCAAATGCGCGGCAGCCCGTTCCATCGACCTGCATGGCTGCATGCCATTGCTCGCGGAACCGGGCAGAAAGCCACCGGCATCGTCGCCGAGAGACGCGGGCAACTGACCGGCTGGCTGCCGCTGACCGAAGCGCATTCGCCGCTGTTTGGCCGCGCATTGGTTTCGAGCGGGTTTGCTGTTGATGGCGGGCCGTTGTCCGATACGCCCGATACCGCTATAAGCCTGTGCCGGATGGCGCAGGAATTGGCGCTGCGTTCATCATGCGCCAGCATCGAGCTGCGCGGCGGCCATGCGCCTGGCGACTGGAATAGCCGCGACGATACGCATTGCGGGTTTGTTACAGACCTCGCTGAAGATGATGCGCAGCAATTGCTCGCAGTGCCGCGCAAACAGCGCGCCGAAATCCGCAAAGGTCTGAAAAATGACTTGAAAGTCACTGTCGGTACGCTCGAACGGGACCGGGCTGCGCATTACGCAGTCTATGCGGAAAGCGTACGCAATCTGGGTACGCCTGTGTTTCCGCGCAGCCTGTTCAGCGCAGTGTTATGCGTGTTCGGCAAACAGGCCGACATACTCTCCATATGGGACGGCGATACACCTGTTGCCAGTGTCTTGTCGCTCTATGACCAGAACACCGTCTACCCCTATTGGGGCGGCGGGACATTCGCGGCACGGCACCTGCGCGCCAATGAACGGATGTATTATGAATTGATGTGCCACGCGCGAGGGCGCGGGATGGACCGGTTTGATTTTGGCCGTTCGAAAACCGGCAGCGGCCCTTATTCCTTCAAGAAAAACTGGGGCTTTGAACCTGAAGCTTTGATCTATTCAAGCTGGACTGCGCCGGGCCAGCACGCGCGCGATGTGAGCCCGGATAGTGAAGCCTATTCGGCCAAAATCGCGTTGTGGAAGAAGCTGCCACTGTCGGTCGCCAACAGAATTGGGCCGATGATTGCCAAGGGATTGGCATGATGGGGGACATTCTGTTCCTGGCTCACCGGATGCCTTTTCCGCCTGATCGCGGTGATAAGATCCGCTCCCACCATCTGCTTCGCGCACTGATGCGCCTGGCACCCGTCCATGCTGCATGTTTCGGCGATACCGATGCAGATTTTACGCATGAGGATGAACTGGCATCGGTCACCGCTTCGCATTGTCTGGTCCGCCGGTCAAAATCGATGGTCCGCGCCGGTATGGAAGCCCTGGCCAGCGGGAAGCCGGTGAGTTTGACCGCCTTCGCCCACGACGCCATCCATGATTGGGTTGAGCGTACCCTTCGCGCTCATTCCATCCAGACGATTGTCGTTTTCTCCGGCCAGATGGGCCAATATGTGCCCGCATCTTTCGAAGGCCGCGTCGTCATCGATTTATGCGATGTCGATTCTGCCAAGTTTGAAGCCTATGCGATAGATGGTTCTGGCCCGCGCAGCTGGATTGATGCGCGCGAGGGAAGACTGCTGGCCAAGGTTGAGCAGAGTTTATCAGAGCGCGCTGACGCCACGGTGCTGATCAGCGAAGCGGAGGCGGCGTTGTTCCGTTCGCGGCTGGATGATGCGCAGCGGCATCATATCACCGCAGTGCGCAACGGAATTGATTCGGGCTATTTTAATCCTGCGTCCGTGAAGCCGCAGCCTGAACTGGCCGCTTCACCGGGGCCGAATATCGTCTTTACCGGGCAAATGGATTACCCGCCCAATGTGGCTGCGGCCATGCGCGCGATCGACCGGATAGTGCCCGCTATACGCGCCTCGCACCCGAATGCGACAATCCATCTTGTGGGCCGTGCGCCGATTGCCAAATTGACCCTTCGCGATGGACAGCCAGGTATCCGCGTGTGGGGCGAAGTGCCCGACATGCGGCCGTTCCTGGCGGCAGCCGATATCGTGCTTGCACCACTGGAAATTGCGCGCGGGATCCAGAACAAGGTGCTCGAGGCGATGGCGATGGCGCGGCCCGTTGTCCTGTCGGCGGAGGCGGCGACCGGTATTGACGCGGTAGATGGCGAACATTTCGCCGTTGGCAGCGATGACCGTGCTCTCATCCGTAAAACTCTCGCATTGCTGGACGATGGGCCGGCGGCATTGCAGATGGCCGCTGCCGCAAGGCGCTATGTCACGGCCCAGCAAGGGTGGGATGCGATGCTCGCGCCATTGGCTGGACTGTGCGGATATGCACCCAATACGGGCCGCCGCAATGCCGCGTAATATCGCTATCCAAACATGGAATATCGGCAGCTGGCACACGGCATTGCCGGCGCGCTGGCGCACGCCCTTGCTCTGCCTTGCAGCTGTCTGGACGGCTCTATTGATCCTGACCGCTGGCGACTGGTGGGTGATGGCGGATAAATGGTGGAACGTGTCCACTTACAATCACATTCTTTTCGTACCGTTTATCGTCGGATGGATGGTTCACGCACGTAAGGATGATCTGTCCCAACTGGTGCCCCAGGCATGGTGGCCCGGGCTTGTTGCACTGGGCGGGGCACTGTTTCTGTGGTTGCTGGGGTCACTGGCCGGAGTGAACACCGTAAGCCAGCTGGGCGCAGTGGCCGCGTTACAGTCCGCAGTGGT
This sequence comes from Pontixanthobacter sp., assembly GCF_049682855.1. Taxonomy (NCBI): domain Bacteria; kingdom Pseudomonadati; phylum Pseudomonadota; class Alphaproteobacteria; order Sphingomonadales; family Erythrobacteraceae; genus Pontixanthobacter; species Pontixanthobacter sp. Next base: position 33,971 of record NZ_JBAUIK010000016.1, read on the forward strand.
GCTAGTGCTGGGCCCGCGCATCGCGGCGGCCAATCTGTTTCCGCTCGCCTATATGCTGTTCCTTGTGCCATTTGGTGATGAGCTGGTTCCCGCATTGCAGATGATCACGGCAAAGCTGGTGATTGCCCTGACGCAATGGAGCGCCATTCCCGCGATTATCGACGGCGTTTTTATCGATACACCTGCCGGGCTGTTTGAAGTCGCGGAAGCCTGCTCCGGCGTGAAATTTCTGATCGCGATGGTCGCGCTGGGCACGCTCATATCCTATAGCTGCTTCAGCAACTGGAAACGCCGCATTGTGTTTATGGGCGTGGCGACCGCTTTGCCCATTCTGGCCAATGGGGTGCGTGCCTGGGGCACCATCTATATTGCCCAGTCACAAGGTATCGCCTTTGCCGAAGGGTTTGATCATGTGGTATATGGCTGGGTATTCTTTGCCGTGGTCGTTGCCGCATTGCTGGCGGTGTTCTGGCCTTTCTTTGACCGTGATCCTGATGATCTGGGCGATGATTTTCCCAACATCGAACACTATGCCTGGTTCAGGCGGCTGCAATCCTGGACAATCACGCCCAGGGCTGCGGTAGGCGGGGCAGCTCTGCTGGTTGCGCTGATTGCGGCATGGAACATTTTCGCATCCAGGGTGGAAGCCGATTTGCCGGCATCAATTGCGCTGCCAGAGGTGCAGGGCTGGTCGCAGGTTCCATATACGCCCGATGTTCCCTGGGCACCGAAAGCCTCCGGCGCCGATCATCGCCTGCTCGGGCGGTATCAAAATGCTGCTGGCGAACATGTCGATATATTTATCGGGCTTTATTCCGCCCAGGAAGATGGGCGGGAGGCGAGCGCAAATGGCGAAGGCGCGCTGACTGCTGACACACCGTGGCGCTGGCTCGCGCCAGCAGCATCGTCGGCGCAGTTCAAGGGTGACTATCTGCTCGCCTATGGCCAATTGAAACGGCGCGTTGAAACATCCTATCATACAGGCGATCTCACCTCCGGAAGGGCGGTCGATCTCAAGCTTGCGAATATGCGTGACCGGTTGATGCTGCACGCCAGCCCGACAATGCTGTTCATTGCCTCATCCGAAGAGATAAACGGGCAAGTGCCCGCAGACGTGATTGCCGATTTCCGTCAATCCATCGGCGATGAGGGCGAATGGATGGACCGCATCGCCGGTCTTCGGTAGAGCCCGCAAAATGTGCGGAATTGCCGGTATCTTTCATTGCGGAACACCCAAACCGGTTGATCCGGCGCGGGTCGTCAAAATGTGCGATGCCATTGCGCATCGCGGCCCCGATGGTGCGGGCGTATGGACTGACTCCGGTATCGGTCTGGGGCACCGCCGCCTGTCCATTATCGATCTCGAAGGCTCCCCGCAGCCGATGCATTCTGCCGATGGCAATGCGGTAATCGTATTCAATGGTGAAATTTACAATTTTCGGGAACTGCGCCGCGAATTGGCGGCGCAGGGCGCTGTGTTCCGCACGGATGGCGACACCGAAGTTATTTTGGCTGCGTGGCAGCGGTGGGGTATCGATTGTCTCGACCGGCTCAACGGCATGTTCGCGTTCGCGCTTTATGACCGGCAGACCCGGGATCTGTTTCTTGCGCGCGACCGGTTGGGTGTGAAGCCGTTATTTATGGCCGAACTCAGCGATGGCAGCGTGGCTTTTGCTTCAGAACTGAAAGGCCTGCTTGCGCATCCATTATTACGGCGCAAGGCCGATCCGCTCGCGGTCGAAGATTACATGACGTGGGGTTACGTCCCCGATCACCGTTCCATCCTGAAAGGGGTTGAAAAATTGCCTGCCGGGCATTTCCGCTTGCTCAAACATGGCGCTCCGCCTGCTGCGCCGCGCCAATGGTGGGATGTTGATTTTTCTGGCCGCAAAAAAGGATCGATGGCTGATCTGTCAGCCGAGTTGCTGCACCACATGCGTGAAGGGGTCGCCTCGCGTATGGATGCCGATGTGCCCTTGGGCGCATTTCTTTCCGGCGGAGTGGATTCCTCCAGCGTCGTGGCATTGATGTCCGAGGCGAGCCGCGATCCGGTGACCACATGCTCGATCGGATTCGATGTCGCGGCTCTCGATGAAACCGGATATGCCGACAGTATCGCACAGCGATTTGCGACCAATCACCACAGCCGTATGGTCGCGCCGGATGATTTTCAATCGATTGACCGGCTGGCGGGTATATATGACGAGCCATTCGCGGACGCATCGGCCCTGCCAACTTTACGGGTGTGCGAGCTGGCGCGTGAGCACGTGACAGTTGCCCTGTCAGGCGACGGGGCTGACGAGGCATTTGCCGGATATCGCCGCCAGGTCTTCCACGCCCGTGAGGAGCAGGCACGTGCCATTGTGCCTGCGGGCTTGCGCGCAACGCTGTTTGGCGGGCTTGGCGCGATATGGCCAAAGGCGGATTGGGCACCGCGCCCTCTGCGGGCGAAATCGACATTACTGTCGCTCGCGGAAGACGGCGCAGCCGGGTATGCCCGCAGCCTGTCGGTCATCCCGCCGGAATTGCGTACCCAAATCTTCAGCGACCCGATGCATCGTGAATTGGCCGGTTACCAGGCCGAACAGCCGCTGATTGCGCTGATGCGCAATGCGCCTGCGCAAACCGGCCTGGACCGGGCGCAATATGCCGATCTGAAGTTTTGGTTGCAGGGTGACATATTGACCAAAGTTGACCGTGCCAGCATGGCGGTCGGGCTGGAGGCGCGCGAGCCTCTGCTTGATCACCGCCTGATAGAATTTGCCGCCGCACTGCCGCACAAGGCCAGAATTAAAGGAGCCCAGGGCAAGTGGCTGCTCAAGAATACAATGGAGCGGTATTTACCCAGCGACATTCTTTACCGGCCAAAGCAAGGCTTCGTAACGCCGATTTCACAGTGGTTTCGCGGCCCGCTGGCGGATCAGGCACGCGCCATATCAGCCAGTTCCGGACTTGCCCGGACGGGATGGTTCAATCCCCGCATTCTCTCCCGTCTGGCGGAAGATCACATTTCCGGCCAATCGGATCACGGACGGGTATTGTGGCAATTGATGATGCTGGACAAATCCATCCGGCATCTGGGTATTGAAGGATAAACAGCGCGCCGCACTGGGCCATGCACTATCCCTTTTCCGTCGCTGGAATGGCGCTCATCTGACTTTCACCATTATTCATTTGCCAAGGAAGCGGGGCCTGACTAGCCTTGGCAGCCAGCTTACCGATAATGCCCGGGGGGGGTCGCAAATGGATCGGATGACGGCAAGATTACCGCAGCTTGACGGTGAAATGATGGTTGCTGGACAAAACGCAGCATCATCAAAAGCGGGCGGTGACCGCGCTCTCATCGCGGACCCCGCTGGTCCTTCGACACCCGAGCTTACCACACCTGCATCGCTGCTTGCCCTGAAGGAACTGGATGTAGTGTATCAGGGCGATACGCAGACGCTGTGGTCCTACATGCGGCCAGCAGGACGGCCCAGCTTTACCCACGCCATGCTGTCCGACTTTGAACATTGGCAATCGCTTATCATGCAGCATTTTGGGCCGGGCAGGATTCCTTTGAAATTCCTGGTATTGGGCAGCAGAGCGCCGGGTGTGTTCTGTTTTGGCGGCGATCTGGCTCTGTTCCATGAATTGATCCAGGATCGCGACCGGTCCGGCCTTGAACGCTATGGCCACCGGTGCTGCGCGATCCTTCACCGCAATATGCAAACGCTCAATATGCCTGTGCTGACCATCGGATTGGTCGAAGGCTCGGCGCTGGGCGGCGGCTTTGAGGCCTTGCTCTCGTTTGATTATATTGTTGCAGAGCGTGACGCGACATTCGGATTGCCCGAGATTATGTTCGGTCTGTTTCCCGGAATGGGCGCGCATGCATTCCTGTCGCGCAAACTCGGCAGTGCGATGGCTGACCGGCTGATCGTGTCAAACAAGACGTACTCCGCCGAAGAAATGCATGAACTTGGTCTGGTGCATCACCTTGCGGAGAAAGGCGAGGGCCAGAGTGTATGCCGTGACTTTATCAAAAAGGCCGGACGGCGCCATGCGGGCATGGTGAATGCGCGTAAAGCGATGAAAGTGTCCTGGGGGCTGGAGCTGGAAGAACTCAACCGGATTACCGAATTATGGGCAGACGCTGCGTTGCAACTGAGCGAGCGTGATTTGAAAGTCATGGCGCGGCTTGCATCGGCACAGCAACGCCTGGCGGATGCCGCCTAGCAGCGTGCGCGTCAGGCCTGGTTCCTGTCAGCCAGACCGTGGCCCAGCGCCATATATTCGTCGCTTTGCATTTCCATCAACCGGCTGACGGTCCGCTCAAATTCAAAACTGCCATCGCCCGATTGATAGAGCCTGTCCGGGTCTTCGGCCGCCGTGACAAACAGCTTCACACGGTATTCGTATAGCGCATCGATCAAAGTGACAAAGCGCGCGGCCTCGTTACGGTCATCGGGCCCCATCACCGGTATGCCGACTATAATGACCGAATGATACGCCCTTGCGATAGCGAGATAATCACTTGCCCCGCGCGCATCCCGGCATAACCGGCTGAAGCTGAATACCGCCACACCTTTCAAGGCCCGAGGGACGTGCAACTCGCGTCCAACGCCAAGGTCCAGCTGTCCTGAAGGGACGTTTTGCGCATCATCGGGTGAATAGTCGGTCAGACGGAAAAACGCCTCACGTACCTGTGCGGTGGCTGCATCGCCCAGCGGTGTATGCCAGCTATCGATACCGGCCAGCCGTTCGAGCCGGTAATCGACCGGGCCATTGAGCGGTATCACGTCGAGCCTGTTGGCGATCAATTCGATAAAGGGCAGGAAATGTTCGCGGTTCAATCCGTCTTTATACAAATCTGCAGGCGGACGGTTCGATGTGGTGACGATGGTAACCCCTTCATCAACAATCAGTGCCCTGAACAGCCGGCTCATGATCATCGCGTCGGCGGAATTGTTGACCACCATTTCATCAAAGGCGAGGCAGCGGACATTGCTGGCGATTGTGGCTGCCACCGATGGGATGGGATCACCACGTTCTTTCTGGCGCTCGTCGCGCAGCAGGCTGTGCACTTCGAGCATGAAGGCATGGAAATGCACGCGCCGCTTTTCGGCAATCGCCAGCGTCTCGTGGAACAGATCCATCAGCATGGACTTGCCGCGGCCGACACCGCCCCACAAATACACCCCGCGCGGAGGCGGAGGAGCTTTGCCAAACAGTTTACCCAAAAACCCATTGGGGGTCTGCGCAGCCAATTCGTGACGCAATTGGGCCAGGCGCCGTGCTGCTGTCTGCTGCGCTGGATCGGCCCGTAATTCGCCTGCTGCAACGAGCTGTTCATACCGCGATACCGGCGAGGTGTTCATCGTTTTGATGAAGCCTTGCGGACCAGCCCGGAAAATGCGGCAACCAGATGGTCGCCTTGCACTACATCGCCGCGCAGAAACATTAGCCGGCCCGTTTCGCGCATCACCTCTACCACCGCATCGAGCGGTTCGGCGGGTTTACCGGCGCCGATGAATTGCGTGGAAAGTTCCAGGGTCACGGCCCTTCCGGCCTCGCTTTTGCGCAGGACGTGCATGGCACAGAACAGCGAAATATCGATCAGGGACAGCGTCACCGCACCGTGGATCATGTCCTGTAGATTGGTATGGCGATGTTCCGGCATCATCCGCAAGCGACATTTATCGCCTTCCTGCCGGACCATTAACGGGCCCATAACCTGCATGTTGAAGCGCGAATTGTCGGTCATATCCCACGTGAACCAACCGGGCTGGTTGGGGACCGGCTGATAGGTGAAAAAATCAGGCGGGGCGCGCATGAGGGCCAGCCAGCCGCGGTCCTAAATCGTCCGCTCGGCCATCATTTTCTTGGTCTCTGCAATTGCCTTGGCCGGGCTCAGACCTTTCGGGCAGACATTCGCGCAGTTCATGATCGTGTGGCAACGATAGAGGCGGAAGGGATCCTCCAGCTCATTCAGCCGGTCACCGGTCATTTCATCACGGCTATCAGCAAGCCAGCGATAGGCCTGAAGCAAAATAGCAGGGCCAAGAAACTTGTCGCTGTTCCACCAGTACGATGGGCAACTGCTGGAGCAACAGGCGCATAAAATACACTCATACAGACCATCAAGCTGCTCGCGCTGTTCGGGTGACTGCAGACGTTCCTTGCCGCTGGGGGTCGGCGTAACTGTCTGCAACCAGGGGCGGATCGAAGCATATTGGGCGTAAAAATGGGTGAAGTCAGGCACCAGATCCTTGATCACTTCCATATGCGGCAGCGGCGTAATGCGGATCTCGCCCGACATGTCTTCAATCGCCGATGTGCAGGCAAGACCGTTCTTGCCGTTCATGTTCATTGCACAGGAACCGCAAATGCCCTCTCGGCAAGACCTGCGAAATGTCAGTGTTGGATCAATTTCGTTCTTGATCTTGAACAGGGCATCCAGAACCATTGGGCCGCACTGGTCCAGATCAATATCAAATGTGTCGTAACGCGGGTTATCCCCGGTGTCGGGATCATAGCGGTAAATCTTGAACGATTTCACCCGGCCCGTAGTATTGGCGGCATGTTTGCGACCTGCGCCATTGATCTTTGAATTTTTCGGGAGAGTGAAAGTCGCCATTGCCGTATTGATCCTGTTACTCTGAACGCCCTATCTAACGGTTCCTGCCACGAGAGCAAGACAGCGATTGTTGAAGAGTTCGCCAGGGCTGTTGCCGCCCGTGCATGAGAAGGTCCGCGCAGCTTCAGCATCCCGGCCCGGCGCGGGCGAAACCGGGAACAGAGTGCATGTCTGAGGCGTCTTGCCCGTATGGATAAGGGTTCACCACAGCAATCGGCGATCAGCACCGCCGCAATATTCGGGGCCAGCGGCGGCATCGGGCGCGCTCTCGCCGAAACGCTCCGTCAGCGCGGTGTGCATGTTTGGGCGGGTTCACGCAGCACCCCTGATACCAAGCTATCCGGGGCGGCTGCTTTCCGCTTTGATCTGACTGATGAAAACAGCATCAAAGCAGCGGCCGGTCAGATGCGCGACAATCCGCCGCAACTGGTGATTGCGGCGACCGGTATTCTCACTCTGGCTGACGGGACCGGGCCGGAACGGTCATATCGCAAGCTTGATCCGCAAACAATGATGGAAGTGATACAGCTCAACACTGTAGGTCCGGCGATTATCGCCAAACACATGCTGCCGCTGTTGCCCCGTAATAGCCGCAGTATCTTTGCGGCCCTCTCCGCCAGAGTGGGATCAATTACCGATAATGGGCTTGGCGGATGGCATTCCTATCGCGCGTCCAAAGCTGCGCTCAACATGTTGCTGAAGAATTTCGCCATAGAATTGGGCCGTACGCATAAACAGGCGATCATTGCCGGGCTGCATCCCGGAACGGTAGACAGCGAATTATCGCGCCCGTTTCAAAGCAATCTGCCTGATGGACAGCTTAGCCGTCCGGGTGACGCTGCCAGTCAACTGCTTGATGTGCTGGATGGGCTTACCCCAGCGGATAGCGGCCGGATTTTTGCATATGACGGACAGAGGATTGCGCCGTGACGCCTCGTGACTGCTGCGGTGCCGTTCATCAATACATTGCTGAACCGCTGGTCTAGCCGCCTTCTCTGCGCAGCATGGCATACGCGATCAGTTTCCCGCGTTTGATATAGGCGGCCAATATCGTAGGGAAGGGTAATGGCGAGGCGCCTTCCATGATGCTGCGAAACTGCTCGATCAAAATGGACGTATCTTGCACATCACAGCCCGACGGCCCGGCCTTGCGAATGCGGCCGGCAATCTTGCAGAATTCCATCGCAATAAAATGACTGACTGCGAACCGCGTTTCGCTGAATGGCTGGTGTTTTTCGGCTTTGGCCAATGCCGCACCAAAACCGTCCAGGGCATGGGCAAGATCGAGATGCTTATCGACACGGAAACTGCCAGGCGTTCGGGTAATCCCGGCGAGAATGCTGCCGGGCCTGATCCTGTACTGAATGAGTGCGCGGCTGAGATGGTAATAGGTTTGCGCAGACAAAATCAGATACGGCATCGTGCCGATATCTTCAAACACCTTGCCGTCGGGAAAACGTAAACCGCCATTCCACAATCCGCGCTTGCTGATCCTGAGCCACGCATAGATTTTGCGCGATTCCAGTATTTTTGCCAGGAATATGTCAGGATCGGTTAAAACTGTTTCGCGGCGCCCTGTAAAGGCCCGCTTATACATGCGCCGTTTGCGGTAATCACCGCCAATAATATCGGGATTGTACAGCGCGGCCACGCGAGCGATGGCGGATATTGCGCCGGGCAGAATCGTGTCATCAGAATCAAGGAACCAGAGATACTCACCTCGCGCGGCATCGATCATCCTGTTCCGGGTCGCTGACAGCCCGCTATTGGAGGCATTATTCAGGACTGTCAGACGTGCCGGATACCGCGCAAGATAGTGTTGCGCGATTGCGTGCGTTCTATCGGTGGATGCATCATCACAGACAATGATCTCCACATCCGGGCCCGCCTGTTCCAATACGGAATCGAGGCATTCTTCGAGATATAGCTCCACATTATACGCAGGGATAAGAATACTGAGCCACGGTGTATCGCGGGTAAGCCCGGCTTTCGGCAATGTCATAGAATATCCAGTATTAGCGTAAGGCGGCGATGACGTTTTGCGTGTTTACATCAGTTCTGCAAGGACCGCGGCAGCCCGGTCAACCGAAGGCTGATCGCTTTTGTAATCGATCGTGTAGGAAAACAACCGATCCTGCGTTGCGCGATATCTCTCGGCAATCTGCGGCAAATCGGGCAATAGCGAAAGCAGTTCGGGCACCGATTGGACCACCGGACCGTTTTGCCAAAATGCGCGATTGGCGTGCTCATCGGGAAACGCACGGGAATGCGTATCAATGAAAAATGCCGGGCGGGGATGCAAAAGAAATTCATATATCTGGCTCGACATATCGCCAATATAGGCGTCAGCTGCCAGCGTATATGTCATGTCGAACAAGGCAGGACTATCAATATCGACCAGAATATTGGGCGCTGCCAAAGCAGCAGAGGGAATGTCCGGCCGAATACGCGCGGTCCGATATTCGAGCGAAATGTGTAATTTCTTGCGAAACAGCATGACATGCGGCGCAAAAATGAGATTGTAACGGTCTGGCATCGCGGCGAAGCTGTTCAATAATTGGGGGCCGCATTCGTACCATGATGAAAGCGTGGGGTCGAAATGCGGATTATAGACAAATGTTGGCCGGTCATTGTCAAACAGGGGCGCTTGCTGATCGAGGCGCAACGTATCGAATTTGGGATATCCGATAAGGTGGCATCGATCGGCCGAGGACAATCCGCGCGCCGTCATTTCATCGACAAGCTTTTGCCCGCTCAACAGCATATGGTCGAATTGTGACAAGGCAGGGTGATAGGCCACATTGCGGTCGCCCGATCCATGCGGAACATATATAAACTGCGGTGCCCGCGCGCCCATAGTGCTGACGAGCCGCCGCTTCAGCCTCAGACAGGTCCGTTCGGTCGAAACGATAGCATCCACCGATTGGAAGATATCCTGATTGCAGCGAAGGCGGGTCAGGCGTTTTGCCGGGAATAGCGCATTCGGCGCGGCAAGGGCGATGCCGAGTAATGGCGACAAAGACAGATCTGCCCACTCGATATATTGCTGTGCGTCAGCCGATATCAGCGCGCGAACCTGCGTCTCAATCTCTGGCGATCCGGTGGCCGCGACACACTGACAATGCGCGTATTTGCCAGCCAAAGCGGCCATAATGCCCGCAATATGTGCGGCCTGATGCGCTGCATCGTGGTTGAAAAGAAACATGATACGCATGGAGCAAGCTTTCAAATTCCATAACACGCAGCGGGTGGATCTAGTGCGGCCTACCCGTTTACCGGCCTCCACGTAAGCGTGAAAATGGCCGCAATTTGCCGGAACAATCCAGTCGGCATCAGAGGGGAGAGCAGCACCCTTGAGCCCAGGTGCTGGAACGCAGTCCTGCGATGAAAATCGCCCTTGTCGCGCTGCATGTTCTGTACCATGAGGCCGGTGATGTCAGATGGACAGACCTATAGCGCGCAATACACCTTACGGCGCATTGTCCAAAATGCCGGATGGCTGCTTGGCGGGAAAGGCTTTGGCGCGGTTAGCAGCCTGATATATCTGGCCATTCTATCGCGGTCCTTGGGGGTCAAGGATTTTGGGCACTTCGCTTTGATATTCGGTATAGCCCAGGCCATGGTTGCGGTCGCTGGTTTCCAGACCTGGCAGACAATCGTCCGCTTTGGTGCGCCGCATATCGCGCGAGGCGATTGGGCTGCATTCGGCCGAATTTCTGTGGCGGGGGCTATGATCGACGCTGTCGGAGCAACCACGGGCTGCGTGCTGGCCACGGTGACCATCATCGGGTTTGGCGATGCGCTGGAACTGAACCCGGACTATAAGAATATCGCGCTTGCGTTCATCTGCGCGACCTTATGGGCGAGAGTATCCGCCCCATACGGGGTTATCCGCGCGCTGGACCGGTTTGAACTGTCAGTATTGGTTGGATCGATAACCCCCGCGCTACGGCTGCTGGCTGCCATCCTGATCTGGCTGACCGAACCCACCGTTGCGCGGTTCCTGTTCGCCTGGGCCGCGATAGAGTTTCTGACGGCGTTTTCCATGTGGTTCGCCGCATGGCGGCTTCGACCGGATATCATCCGCTTTTCAATGGCCTTGCAGTGGCGCCAATTATTGGCCGAAAATCCCAGCCTGCTGAAATTTGTCGGTGTCACCTATTGCAGCACGTCAATACAGGCGGTGGTTCAGCAGGGTCCTTTGCTGGCCGTAGGGTATTTCTTTGGTACCAGTGCCGCCGGGGTATACCGGATCGCTGACCAACTCGCCAAAGGTTTGGGCAAACTCGCCGTGCTGATGTCCGATGCGATCTACCCCGAAGTGAACCGCCAGCTTCACACAGCGCCCGCTGCCGAATTTAGCCGCACTATCGCTAAAGTCAGTCTGGTGGTTGTCGCTATGGCCCTGTCCGTTGGCGCGCTGGCCGCATTTATGGGGTCGGATATACTGGTCCTGATTGCCGGAGAGGCATTCTCCAGCGGCGGGATAATACTGGTTCCGCTGGTTATTGCCGGATCGTTGGAATTGGCAAGCGTTGCCTATGAGCCGGCTTTGCATTCTCTGGGCAAGGCGCATTATCAATTGTGGGTCAGGCTGGTCGCTGCGGCAGCCCTGATCGGTACGGTTCTGATGATAGCCGACACGCAATCTCTGGCAGTTGCCTGGAGCGTCACTGCGGTTCAGGCGCTGGAATATCTTCTTCTTTCGGCGCTGATTTTCGGCTTGCTCAAGCGGCTTGATCGCCGCCCTGCGCGGCAATGAGTTTTTCTGCGCTCATATTGGCAGGATCGCGGGCGGGCGAGCAGGGCGCGGAGATATTCGGCGGAGCGGCGCACAAGGCCTTGATCGTGATAGATGGTCAGTCTCTGCTGGAACGGGTTTTCGCTGCGCTGAAACAGGCGGGGGCAACGCGCATTCTGATATCGTGTGATGAAGGGCCGGTGGCCGAATGCGCACGGCTTCTGGGCGGCGAGATTATCGCGCCCCGATCAGGGCCGAGCGGCAGCGTGCTGGCGGGATTTGAATACGCCGGACCGCCGCTGCTGGTAACGACTGCCGATCATGCTCTGCTTCGTGCCGACTGGGTTCGCGAAATAATAGGCCAGACACCGGCAAGCGCCGACATCGGCATCATGCTGGCCAAGCGGGAGGCTGTGGAGATGGCACTGCCGGGCAGCAAACGCACATATTTGCGGTTTGCCGATGGGCACTGGTCTGGCTGTAATCTGTTCTATCTCCGCCGCGCCAACGCGCAGGCTGCGATTGCCCTGTGGCAGCAGATTGAAGCAGACCGGAAGCGGCCACTCAGGATAGTCAGGCGGCTGGGTTTGGGTACCTTGCTAAGCTATCTGATTGGCCGGTTGACGCTCCAACAAGGTCTGACGACATTGGGCGCGCGGGTCGCAGTCGTGCCGGCCGTGATCGCCGCGAGCAATGGTTTGGCGGCGGTCGATGTCGACACGCCGCAGGATCTGGCTGACGTGAAGGCGCTGCTTGCGCAGGTGAAGGGTCAGGACCGGTCAATCGCGCGAGGCGCGGCGTCAAAATAACGAAGATATCGGGGATATCGGGCCAAAACGCTCGCGGGGACGGGTGGGAGCACCAAAGGCAGTTCTGCCAGGGATCGACGACACTCTGACATCACGGCGGGATTGGATCCGTGCTTCACACCGCGCTTATCGGGGCGGATAGATCCCATCCTCCCTGGGGCTCGCCTCATACCCCGGCAAACTTCGCTGTATCCAAAATCGCGCCGACGAAGCCTTCGGGATCATCTTCCTGAATAAAGTGTCCGCCGCTTAGCGTGCGGTGCAATTCATGTTTGGCTCCGGGCACGCGGTCTCGAAATGGTGCATCACCGCCTTTGGTAATCGGGTCACGGTCGCTGAAGCAGCAGGTGAATGGTTTTTCGAATGTCTCTAGCACCTTCCAAGCTGCCAATTGCGCAGGCACTTCAACATTATCCCCAAGCGGAACCAGCGCGGGGAATATCCGCGACCCGGCCTTGCTGGCGCGGGTATCATAAGGGGCATTATAGGCGGCCACTACGCTATCATCCAAGGCCGTTCTGGTCGCTTTCTGGATGATGCCGCCGATCGGGAAAACAGGGCTGAGCCTGGCAAATGTGCGCCATTTGGCAAAAGCGGGTGGCGGGTCCTGACCAGCGGGAAGGCCCCCGTTGGACAGAATGACGGCGGCGAATTTGTCAGGCATTGCGGTGACTAGCCGCAAGCCGATCAACGATCCCCAATCCTGGCAGGCCAGCACCACCTGATGAAGTCCCATTGCCTCAAACCATTCACGCATCCACGCAATATGCTGTGCATAGCTGAAATCGCCTTTTGACGTTGGTTTGTCCGATTTGCCAAAACCGATCAAATCGGGGGCGAGCACGCGGTACCCCGCATTGACCACCGGCCCGATCATTTTGCGGTAGAGGAAGCTCCAGCTCGGCTCGCCATGCATCATCAGCACCGGAATACCGCCCGGCGGCCCTTCGTCAATATAGTGAAGCCGCAAACCATCTTGCAAAATATGATATCGCGGATCGAACGGATATTCTGGTATATTGGCAAAACACGCATCGGGTGTGCGGTGAAACTTGATCATAGAATTCTTCTCTCCGGCGCGTATCATGCCGCCGGATAGGGTGAATGGGAAGGGCAAATTGTGGCACTGCAAAACTGGTGGAATACCCACGGTGTCCCGCGCTTGATAAAGCTGGCATGCGGAGCGCCGCCAATCATGGAGTTACGGGCGAAGATCGTTCCGCTCGCGCGCGGAGATGTGTTTGAGATTGGCTGCGGCGGCGGCATCAATCAGCGGTTTTACAGCCCTGCCGCGATCACTCGCTATGCAGGAATCGACCCCGGCGGCAAGCTGCTCGACTATGCGCGCGCCGCAGCCCGGCAACATGGCTGGGATGCGGATATAAAAGACGGTATCGGGGAGGATATACCCTTCGAGGATAGCAGTTTTGACACGGTCGTCTGTACATACACCATGTGTTCGGTCCACGATCAGGCGAGAGTCGTGCGCGAGATGCGGCGTATTCTGAGGCCGGGCGGCAAGCTGTTATTCCTGGAGCATGGCCGTGCGCCCGATGCCAATGTCGCCAAGTGGCAAGACCGGATCGAACCGGTCTGGAAGCCCTTGGCGGGCGGATGCCATTTGACCCGCCCGATTACTTCGGCGGTGCGCGACGGTGGCTTCGTGGTGGAGCCTATGGGTGAGCGTTATGCGCCCGGCACACCAAAGCCCGTTGGCTGGATGGAATGGGGTGTGGGCATCAAAGCAGAGTAGGCCTGCCCCGCGCACCCGCGCGCCGCTCCGCAAACTGGCTTGCGGGCGCGCAGGCGCGCGGATGAGGGAACGGGCAGGATAGCGCGGCATGCCTGCGGCGGTTAATCGCCAAAAGTGCGCTGCCACCAACCGCCGCGTTTCTTCGCAGGCTTTTTATCACCAGCGGCTTTGCCATCGCTCGCGCTGGGATCGTCGCTTACCGCCTGTTTGTCAGCTGTGGCTGTTTTTGCCTTTGGCGCGGCTCGAGCGGGTTTAGCCTCAGTCTCAGTCTCAGCCTTAGTCTCAGGCGCAGCTTTGGTTTCTGGCTTGCTTGCTGACTCTGCCGGTGCTTCATCCCCCTTTTTGCGCCGGGTACGCCGCGGCTTGGGCTTTTGCTCTGTATTATCAGTCTTCGCCGCATCTGCATCTGCACGTGCAGCTTCCATCTCCGCTTTGGTACGGCGTTTCCGCTTGGGTTTTGCCGGGGTTTCCTGATCCGACGTGCCGGCCGGTTCCTCTTTCGCCTTTGGCGGTGCTTTCTTGCGCGGTTTACGCTTCGGTTTTTGCTGTGCAGCAACCGCTTCGGCAGTTTCGGGGGAATTATCCGGCCCTGCCACAACGCTCATGTCTTCTTTGACCTGTTCGGATACATCCGACAAATTGCGGGCATCTTCGGCGGAAACGGTATCGCCGTTGCGCCCTTTGCCGCCTCTGCGCCCGCGCCCGCCGCGGCGGCGGCGTTTACGTTTCGGATTGCCGTCTTCGTCGCGTTCCGGCTCAGCGTGGTCGCTGCCTGATGGCTTCGCGTCAGAACTGTCTGTATCATCATCGTCGCCATGACCGCCATTGCCGTCACCATCGGAATTGCGATTGCGACCACGGCCGCCGCGGCGGCGGCGTTTCTTGCGCGGGTGATCCTCATCTTCGGAGGATTCGTCGTTCTCCGGCAGATCATCATCATCATCATCTTCATCATCGACAATCGGATCAAATTTGGGTGGTTCCGAAGGACGCGGACCGGAACTCGTCACGGTCATCTTCGCACCTTCATCCTCGCCTTCCGGCAGCACCTCGACCGAAACGCTGTAACGGCTTTCGATTTCGGTCAGATCCGCCCGTTTGGAATTGAGCAGATACACCGCAGCTTCGGTACTGGCGGAGAGAGAAATTACCGAACCTTTGCCCTTGGCCGCTTCGTCTTCAATCAGACGCAGAGCTGACAAGCCTGCGCTGGATGCGGTTCTGACCAGGCCGGTACCATCGCAATGCGGACATTCGCGGGTGGAAGCTTCCAGAACCCCGGTCCGCAAGCGTTGGCGGCTCATTTCCATCAGGCCAAAGCCGGATATCCGCCCGACTTGAATGCGGGCACGGTCGTTTTTGAGCGAATCCTTCATCGCCCGCTCAACTTTGCGGATGTTGGAATTATACTCCATATCGATAAAGTCGATCACGACCAGACCGGCCATATCGCGCAGACGCAATTGACGGGCAATCTCGCGCGCCGCCTCGATATTCGTCGCAGTCGCGGTTTGCTCGATGCCGTGCTCTTTTGTCGAGCGGCCAGAGTTGATGTCGATTGAAACCAGGGCTTCGGTCGGGTTGATCACCAGATAGCCGCCCGATTTCAGCTGCACGACAGGGTCATACATTGCGCGCAACTGGTCTTCTGCACCGTAACGCTGGAACAGCGGCACCGGATCGGAATAGGCTTTCACCCGCCGTGCGTGGCTGGGCATCAGCATTTTCATGAAGCCTTTTGCGAGTTTGTATCCCGCTTCACCTTCAACGATGACCTCTTCGATCTCGCGGTTGTAAATATCGCGGATCGCACGTTTGATCAGATCGCTGTCGGAATGGATCAGTGCAGGCGCGCTTGAACCGAGCGTCTTTCCGCGAATATCATCCCATAGCCGGGCGAGATAATCGAAGTCGCGTTTGATCTCGGTCTTGGTCCGGCTGATGCCAGCGGTGCGGACGATGAGGCCCATACTTTTGGGCAAATTGAGATCGCCGACAATCTGTTTCAGTCGTTTACGGTCCTGGCCGCTTGAAATTTTACGGCTGATGCCGCCACCGTGGCTGCTATTGGGCATCAATACGGTATAGCGGCCAGCCAGGCTGAGATAGGTGGTCAGAGCCGCGCCCTTATTGCCGCGTTCTTCTTTGACGACCTGGACAAGCAACACTTGTCGGCGCTGAATGACGTCCTGAATTTTGTAGCGACGGCGCAAAGCCATCCGCTTGGCACGGACCTCATCCACTTCCTTTGCGCGGCTGCGGCCTTTGCCGCCGCTCTGGCGGCGCCCGCCCTTGCCGGTGCGCCCGTTACGGCCCCGGCGTCCGCGCGCGCGTTTACCTTTGGACGTGTCATCGCCATCATCGTCGCTGTCGTCATCATCATCATCGTCGTCATCATCGTCGCCATCGACATGGCCCTCTTCGATGGTCGCGACTTTGTCCTTTTCTGACGTGTCGATTTCTTCCATGCCATCTTCGGCAAGGTCTTCGGCTAACCCTTCGGAGGATTCCTCATCGGCGTCATATTCATTGCCGGGAACATTGCCGTCTTCCTCTTCCTCGGCCCGCAAACGAGCCTCTTCCGCGGCGGCTTCGGCTTCTTCAGCCAGCAGCGCCTCGCGATCCTCTTTCGGGATCTGATAATAATCGGGGTGAATTTCGTTGAACGCGAGAAAGCCGTGACGATTGCCGCCGAAATCCACAAATGCCGCCTGCAGGGACGGTTCGACTCTGGTTACTTTGGCCAGATAAATATTGCCTTTGATCTGTTTGTGTTCTTCAGATTCAAAGTCGAATTCCTCAATCCGGTTTCCTTTGAGTACCGCCACTCGGGTTTCTTCCGAGTGACGCGCATCGATAAGCATGCGCGTTGCCATTGAATTTTCTCCAAACGTAACCGGGCGGGGGATGACCGCAGCCAGAGCCGGGGCTTTCGCTCGCTGATGGGTTACGCATTTTTGTGTGATAGCCGCCTGCCATATGGGCAATCCCGGCAATGTCGGACCGGCAGCGGCGCAAACTTAAACATTGCGCGCCGTGCCGGGGTGATGTGTATGCCGTAACGAAACTGCGCGCTATGTGCGCTGCCCGGTCCGCCCACGTTACGACCTGGCCTGGCGGCCATGTCGTCGGGGTCGGGGAGAGGCTTCTCATTACTGCATCAACCTGTCGAATACCTGCATAGAATATGCCGGTGCTGGCGAAATGGCTTGGCAATGATGAGGAGTGATTATGCAATCGCTCCATCCATCTAACAAGCCTCATTTCGATGAAAAGTAATTAGCACTGTACGTTTCTTTCCGCAACCATATTGCGCAAGTCGTGCAGAACACCCTAACACAGCCGCGCAATGTCGTTACGCATCCAACTCTGGTTGATATTTCTTGCCCCGATCCTGCTGATCGCGGGGCTGTTTGCGTTTGGTCTGACTATTCCGGTCCCGCATCTGGGCCGTGATTATGTGATCCGGCTGATCCTGCCCGATGCCGGCCAGCCGGTTGATTTGCCCGAGGTACTCGGCCCGCAAGACAAGACGCGCCCTCTTGTCGTGATCGACGCCGGGCATGGCGGCAAGGATCCTGGTGCAAGCGGCGGGGGACGGCGCGAGAAAGACATTGTCCTTGGACTGGCCATCGCGCTGCGCGATGAATTGCTGGAGCAAGGCGGTGTCCGCGTGGCGCTGACCCGCGATGACGATAGATTTCTCATATTGGAGGAACGCCCCGCCATCGCCCGCCGTCTGGATGCAGATCTGTTTATTTCGATTCACGCAGATTCCGCTGGCGAAATAAGCGGGGTGAGAGGCGCGAGTATATACACTCTGTCTGACGAAGCATCGAGCGAGGCGGCGGCGCGTTTTGCGGCGCGTGAAAATGCGGCAGACGGGGTGAACGGCGCAGTCCTTTCGGGCAAGAGCGAGGACGTCAGCACTATCCTCGTTGAGCTGTCCCAGCGCAAAGTTCAGGAAAACTCGGCTGAATTCGCGCGTTTGATCACACGCGAAGGGCGCGGCGTATTGCGGTTTCATCCGCAACAGCGCCGCGCGGCTGAATTGGCAGTATTGCGGGCACCTGATGTTCCTGCGGTATTGTATGAATCGGGTTATATCACCAATCCGCAGGACGCCGCCCGGCTGGCGTCGGAAGAAGGGCAGGCTGAATTTGCCGATGTTATCGCGCGGGCTATCCGGATTTATTTCGCGCGGCAGACACGCGGTTGAAGCCGCCATTATTGTCAAGATTGGAAAAGCGCGGTTAAACGCTCTGGCAACACAGTGATTGCCCGTGCTAAGGCGGCGAGTAATTATGGCTGAGACATCGAAATTTGAATCGCTGAGTTACCGGATCCGCCGCGATGCAACCGGCATTGCCGCTTGGTTTGGCAGTCATTGGCGCGACCGGCGCTGGTTTCGCTGGGGCGCTATCGGGCTCTGCGTTCTGGTCGCACTCTGGCTGATTTCCTGGGCGGCATTGGCCCGCTCACTGCCCGATGCCGAGACGTTGCTCGAATATGAGCCGCCGCTGCCCACTGTGGTACGCGGAATAGAGGGCGAGATCGTCCACTCCTACGCACGCGACCGCAGGGTTCAGTTGCAATATAGCGATTTTCCCGAGCAATTGATCGACGCCTATCTGGCGGCAGAGGACAAAACCTTCTTCACGCATGGCGGCATTGATGCAGGCGGTTTGGCTGGGGCTGTCATTGATTATGCCAGCAAAATCGGATCGGATGAGCGCGCCGTCGGTGGGTCCACCATCACCCAGCAGGTCGCCAAGAATATTCTGCTTACGAATGAATATTCGATCACCCGTAAGGTGAAGGAAATGATGCTCGCTCGCCGGATAGAGGGGGTTTTGACCAAACAGGAAATTCTTGAGCTGTATCTGAATGAGATTCCGCTGGGGCGGCGCAGTTTCGGAGTGCAAGCAGCCGCGCGCGCCTATTTCGACAAGGATGTCGCTGATCTGGAATTGCAGGAAATGGCGTTCCTCGCGATCCTGCCCAAGGCACCGGAAGTGTATGGCCGATCGCAAAATGCCCAACGTGCGATTGAGCGCCGGAATTTCGTGCTCGATAAAATGGTCGAGAATGAATTTATCGGCGTGTCTGAAGCGGCTGTGGCAAAATCCCTGCCTCTGGGGCTGTCAACGCAGAGTATGTTATCCCGCCGCGTCGATGCAGGCTATTTTCTGGAAGAGGTGCGCCGCGAGTTGCTCGACAAATTTGGCGAGACTGCCGATGACAGCAAGAACAGCGTCTATGCTGGCGGCCTATGGGTGCGCACTTCGCTCGATCCAGAAATGCAGGATGCGGCCCGCAATGCGCTACGCCGCGGCATGATGCGTTATCACGGCAGCAACGGATGGCGCGGTCCGATTGCAACAATTGATTTTGATGACGGAGCCTGGGACCTGCAACTGGCCAGTTCCAATCTGGGCATCAATTACGAAGGCTGGCGGGTCGGTGTGGTGACCCGGCGCGAAGGAGGTTCTGCAACGATCGGATTTTCTGATGGCGAAGAATTCCCACTAACCAATCTGCCCAATGCACTCAAGGCCGGTGATGTGATCGCCTCTGTTAAAACTGGCAACCGGTATAGCGTGCGGACTTTGCCGGAAGCATCCGGCGGCTTCGTCGCGCAAGATCCGCAAACCGGCCGCGTGCTGGCAATGCAAGGCGGCTTTGACGCGCGCCTGGGGTCATTCAACCGCGCTACGCAGGCCAATCGCCAGCCAGGATCAACCATCAAGCCGTTCGTATATGCCACCGGGCTGGATAACGGCATGACTCCAGCAACCGAAATCGAAAATGGCACTTACTGTTACTATCAGGGCTCGCGTTACGGCGAGAAATGCTTTCGCGGGGGCCGCGGCGGAAGCTATCCGATGCGGTACGGCCTGGAGCAATCACAGAACATTATGACTGTCCAGATTGCGATGGAGTCGGGCATGCCCAACGTTATCAAGACAATCGAACAAATGGGCATCGGCAGTTACGATCCATTCCCTGCCTTTGCGCTGGGGGCGGGGGAGACCACGGTTATGAAAATGGTCAATGCCTATTCGGCACTGGCCAATCATGGGCGATTAAACGCTGCGACATTAATAGATTATGTTCAGGATCGCCGGGGTAAAGTAATTTACCGCGCGGACAAGCGCGCGTGTGAAGGGTGCAATATGGCCAAATGGGATGGGCAGCCCATGCCGCGTATTGCGCCCGGCGGAGAGCAAGCAATGGATGCGCGGACAGCCTTCCAGACTGTCCACATGTTGGAAGGGGTCATCCAGCGCGGCACCGGCACGGTTCTGCGCAGTCTGGATTTGCCCATGTTCGGCAAAACCGGCACCACGACCGGGCCCAAAGATGTATGGTTTGTTGGCGGAACGCCCGATGTGATTGCAGGGGCGTATATCGGTTTCGACACGCCGCGAAACATGGGCGGGTACGCCCAGGGCGGCACGATTGCCGCCCCGATCATCAAGCAATTTTTTCAGGAGACCAAAGCCAAGCAAAGCGGCGATCCGTTTGTTGCACCAAAAGGCGTGCGAATGGTGCGGGTTGACCGAGCATCGGGCAAGCGCGTATTTGATGCCTGGCCTGGCAAAGACCCCAAAGCATCGGTTATATGGGAAGCCTTCAAGCCGGATACAGAGCCGCCCCGCAAAACTGCGCGTGATGAAATCGAGGCGAAGCGTAAGGAAATACTGGCGCTGATCCGGCGGGGATCATCGGCCCGTGCGCAAACATCTACGGTTGTTGAAACCGAACAACCGCCTGATGACTTTGTTGAGGAGCAGGGCGGTCTGTATTAGCCTGCCGGTATCGCGCCCGCGCGGATTTGAGAACTTACACTGTCATGTTCAGCTTCGCTGAAATGGCAGCCAGCATTCGGAGAATAGCCTATGCGTGCCGAGGGGCAGGCCAATATCGAACGGATCGAGGCGGCACTGCAACTGGTGCGTCAATCCTTGGACTGGGACCGCGCCTTGCGCCGCCTGGATGAGCTGAACGCACGTGTTGAGGATCCGACTTTGTGGGATGATCCCAAAGACGCGGAAAAAATCATGCGCGAGCGGCGCATGCTGGAAAGCTCGGTTGGTACGGTTAATGAGATATCGGCCGAAATGGCCGATGCGGTTGAATTTATCGAAATGGGCGAAGCAGAGGGCGATACCGATATCGTCGATGATGGTCACGCCAGTCTGGCCAAGCTGGCCGATCGCGCGGATGCCGACAAGGTTCAGGCGCTGCTGGCAGGGGAGGCCGATGGTTTCGACACCTATATCGAGATTCATGCAGGCGCGGGCGGCACGGAAAGTCAGGACTGGGCCGAAATGCTCCAGCGCATGTATTCACGCTGGGCCGAGCAGCGCGGCTACAAGGTGGAAATGGTGGATTACCATGCCGGCGATCAGGCGGGCATCAAATCGGCAACGCTGATGGTAAAAGGCGAGAACGCCTATGGCTACGCAAAAACGGAGAGCGGTGTTCACCGGCTGGTGCGAATCAGCCCGTATGACAGCGCGGCGAAACGTCACACCAGCTTCAGCTCGGTATGGGTATACCCCGTCATTGATGATGATTTCGAAGTGGATATTAACGAAAATGATCTGAAGATCGATACCTACCGCGCATCAGGTGCAGGCGGCCAGCACGTCAACACGACAGATTCGGCCGTCCGGATCACCCACCAGCCTACCGGGATTGTGGTCGCCAGCCAGAATGACCGCAGCCAGCACAAAAACCGTGCAACCGCCATGAATATGCTCAAGGCGCGGCTGTATGAGAAAGAAATGGCAGAACGCGAAGCGGCGGCAGGTTCGGAATATGATTCCAAAACTGACATCGGCTGGGGCCATCAGATCCGGTCCTATGTGCTGCAACCCTATCAGATGGTCAAAGATCTGCGCACCGGTGTCACCTCGACAGCGCCGGATGCCGTCCTTGATGGCGCATTGGATGTGTTTATTTCAGCGGCTCTTGCCCAGCGGGTTACGGGCGAAGCGGTGGATGTTGAGGATGTCGAGTAAAGCCAGCATGGCTATACAGAAGTGTGTCAGCGATCCTGTCTGCATCTTTTATCTGACGGCAAGCTGTGCTTAAGCGCATCATGCTCGCTGCTCAAAAACCCGTATTCTGCGTGATGATGGCATGTGCGATGCTTGCGGTTAGCGGCTGCAAACCTGCGGATTCCAGCAGGCCGGACACGGCGCTGGAGTTTCCGCTGCCCGACCGGCCGGTTTCTGACCTGGGCAGCAACGAATTTTCCACAGAAACCGCCCGCGACCAGCGCGGCGAAGCTGAAAAAGTGATGGATCTGGCGCAAATAGCCCCGGGGATGACAGTCGCTGACATTGGCGCTGGCGAAGGGTACTATACCGTCCGCCTGGCCGAGCGGGTCGGCGATACCGGGCGCGTATTGGCGCAGGATATTGATCAGGACGCACTGGAACGGCTGGGCAACCGGGTCGAGAAAGAGCGTTTCGATAATGTCTCGATAAAGCTTGGCGCAAGCGACGATCCGCGTTTGCCGCAAAACAGTTTTGACCGTGTTTTTCTTGTGCATATGTATCATGAAGTGCGCGAACCCTATGCGTTTCTCTGGCGCTTATGGCCTGCCTTGCGCGATGGCGGTGAAGTGATCGTGGTGGATGTAGACCGCCCGACAGATCAGCACGGGATTGATCCGTTGCTGCTGAGCTGCGAATTTCGTCAAGTGGGGTTCGAATTGGTCACGTTCAAAGATTCCCCTGAATTGGCAGGGTATTATGCGCAGTTCAAAGCGGCTGCCACCCGACCGGAGCCCGCGCAGATACGGCCGTGTCGCGGCAATGCGGGCAAGACATCATCAAGCGCGGCCGTGAGCCGGACCCGCAACGCGGCTGGCTGAGGTCTGCATCGCGATCTGTGAAATACGCAATCGAAATTGGACCCAGCCGTCCTATCAATTCTGCCGACTGCTATGTATGGCACGACACGAGAGACAAAATTTAGGGGTACGCTAAGGCATGACAGAGTTTCCAACCAGCTTTGACCGCGACGATTTGCTGAAATGCGCGCGCGGCGAATTATTTGGCCCCGGCAACGCCCAATTGCCGGAACCACCCATGCTGATGATGGACCGAATTACTGATATTTCTGCCGATGGCGGCTCAGATGGGAAGGGGCATGTGGTTGCAGAATTTGATATCAGACCTGACCTGTGGTTTTTTAATTGTCATTTTCCAGGCAATCCGATCATGCCCGGCTGTCTGGGGCTTGACGGTTTGTGGCAGCTCACCGGCTTCAATCTGGGCTGGCGCGGATGGCAGGGGCGCGGCTATGCGTTGGGCGCGGGCGAAGTCAAATTGACCGGGATGGTGCGGCCAGACCGCAAGATGCTAACCTATTATGTAGATTTTACAAAATCGGTGCAATCACGGCGTCTGACGATGGGCGTCGCCAATGGCCGGGTTGAGGCGGATGGCGAAGTTATTTATCAGGTAAAAGATATGAAAGTCGCATTGTCTGAGGCGTAAGCCTGGCAGAAGCGATAGGGGGAAAATATGCGCCGTGTAGTCATTACTGGATTGGGGATTGTCTCCTCGATTGGCAATAACAGCACTGAAGTGCTGGCGTCTTTGAAAGCGGGCAAGTCTGGTATCTCATTTAACCAGGATATGGCCGAGCACGGTTTCCGTTCGCAGGTTGCCGGCGCGGTAGATCTAGACTTGTCCGAGCATGTCGATAAGCGCACGCTACGCTTCATGGGGCCCGGGGCGGCGTATGCGCATATCGCGATGGGGCAAGCGATTGCCGACGCCGGACTGGAGGAAACAGATGTCATCAACCCGATGACCGGCATTATCGCTGGTTCTGGCGGCCCCTCCACCTCGGCAATGCTGACAGCGCACCAGAGCGTGCTTAGCACCGGGGCGACCAAGCGTGTGGGTCCGTTTGCCGTGCCTAAGACAATGTCCTCCACGGTCAGCGCCAATCTCGCAACTGCGTATCAGATCAAGGGCATGAATTTCTCGATCACCTCGGCCTGTTCCACTTCGCTGCACTGTATCGGTATGGCTGCGCAGCAGATCGCGCTGGGACTGCAGGACGTTATGTTCGGCGGTGGCGGTGAGGAGCTGGACTGGACTTTGTCCTGTCTGTTTGATGCGATGGGGGCGATGTCGAGCAAATATAATGATACGCCCGAACGTGCCTCGCGCGCGTTTGATGCGGATCGCGACGGCTTCGTGATTGGCGGCGGCGGCGGCATGGTTGTGCTGGAAAGCCTTGAGCATGCACAAGCGCGCGGCGCAAAAATCTACGCCGAAGTCACCGGCTTTGCCGCAACGTCTGACGGTGCCGATATGGTTGCGCCATCGGGCGAGGGAGGAGAGCGCGCAATGCGCGGGGCCCTGCGAACATTGAATGATGACCGGAAAGTCAGCTACATCAATGCGCATGGCACATCGACACCGGTGGGCGATGTGGGCGAAATAGAGGCGGTGCGCCGCGTATTTGGCGGCGGCAAGACTCCGCCGGTCAGCTCGACCAAATCGATGACTGGCCACAGCCAGGGGGCCACCGGCGCGCAAGAGGCGATTTATTGCCTTCTCGCGCTTGAACATGACTTCATCATCCCGTCGATTAATGTGGAAACGCTCGATCCGGCGCTCAAGCCGAACGAAATCGCCACACAGTTGGTTGAAAATGCGGGATTGGATACGGTGATGACCAACTCTTTCGGATTTGGCGGGACCAATGGATCAATGCTGCTTTCGAAATTTCACCGATAGGCGGCGGCGCAATTGGCGACAGGCGGAGTGATATAGCGATGGGCGCACTTACAGGGCAACGCGGGCTGGTCATGGGCGTCGCCAATGATCGCTCGATTGCCTGGGGTATTGCTAAAGCCTGCGCCGAGGCCGGTGCCGAGCTTGCTTTTACCTATCAGGGAGAGGGTTTCAGGACGCGCCTGGAACCATTGGCGCATAGTGTCGGCTCTGACTTCATGCTGAATGTCGATGTCGCTGACGATGCTTCGCTCGATGCCGCTTTTGCCACGCTTCAGGAACGGTGGGACCGATTGGATTTCGTGATCCACGCGATAGCCTTTGCCGATAAATCAGAACTATCGGGACGTATCCTTGACACATCGCGCGAGAATTTCAAAAACTGTATGGATATATCGGCATACAGCCTGATAGACGTCGCGCGCCGCGCCCATCCGATGATGGTTGAACATGGCGGCACGGTCCTGACCCTGAGCTATTTGGGTGCAGAGCGGGTGACCCCGAATTACAACGTGATGGGCGTGGCCAAAGCCGGACTTGAGGCGGCAGTGCGCTATCTCGCCAATGACCTTGGACCTGAGGGAATTCGCGTGAATGCCATCAGCCCCGGCCCGATGAAAACGCTGGCCATGTCTGCCATCGGCGGCGCGCGCAGCACTTACCGGCATACGCAAGCCAACGCGCCGCTGCGCAGCAATGCGACATTGGCAGCGGTAGGCGGTACGGCGGTGTATCTATGCAGCGATGCCGGAGCCTGCACGACCGGAGAAGTCGTGCATGTGGATGGCGGTTTCCACATTCTGGGCATGCCGCAATTTGAAAATCTCTGATCAGATGATCAATGCATCGAGCACCTGATCCGGCGGTCTGTGTCCGTCCGCCCAGAAGCGGATATTAGCAATGACCTTAGCGCCTGATGCCTCTCGCCCTTCCACAGTGGCGCTGCCAATGTGAGGCAGTGTCATTACGTTGGGGTGGTCCAGCAGACGTTGATCCACAGCGGGTTCATCAGGATAGACATCCAGGCCGGCGCCAATCAGCTTTCCGTCATTGAGCGCCGCAATCAGCGCCTCCTGATCGACTAGATCACCGCGCGCAGTATTGATCAGGCAAGCGCCGTCTTTCATCAGCGCGAAGCGGCGCTCGTCATAGAATCCGATCGTTTTCTCCGTCGCAGGGCAGTGTAAAGTGACGATATCGGATGCAGCGATCAAATCATCCTCATGGCCGTAAAATTCAGCACCCAACATCGTCTCGACCGCAAGCGGAAGCCGGTGGCGGTTGTGATACACGATCTTCAGTCCGAATGCGCGGGCCCGGTGAGCAACGGCCTGCCCAATGCGGCCCATGCCGATGATCCCCAGCGTTTTGCCGCCCAATTGGCGGCCAAGCAGCCCGGAAGGTGCCCAGCCGGTCCATTTGTGTTTGCGTACCAGGCTGATCCCCTCGCGCACCCGACGCGGCACCCCTATAATCATCTGCATAGCCAGATCAGCCGTATCGTCTGTGAATACTCCCGGCGTATTGGTGACCATGATCTTGCGGTCACGCGCGGCGGCCAGATCAATATGATCTGTGCCCGCACCAAAGCTTGCAATCAGTTTCAGCCGGCTGCCTGCACTCTCTATCAGTGCCCGGTCGATCCGGTCAGTGACAGTCGGTACCAGCACATCAATATCCTGCATCGCCGCAGAGAGCTGTTCGCGTGAGAGAGGCGCATCGCTGCTGTTGAACTGGGCATCGAACAATTCGCCCATACGCACCTCGATGTCCGGCATCAGCGCCCGCGTGACAGCGATTTTTGGCGTTCCGGAAACGCGGCGGGTGGCGGTGTCATCATATTCGGGCATCGCCAATCGCTAGGACCGACAGGGCCGGTGCGTCAAGGATCATGCTATCGCTGAAGCGAAACATTCTCTTGATAGGCGGGCGGGCATGGCTGTATGTCATGCATATGACGCCACGTATGCTTTTTGTCGCCGCCATTCTGTCGATGCTGATGCTCGGTGTGTCCGCCCCTGCCGATGCGCAGCGTCGCGAAGTGCCTTATTGGGCCACGATCAAGCCGGATGAGTTGAATATGCGCGTCGGTCCGAGCACGGAATATAAAATTGACTGGGTATATCGCCGTGCCGGTTTGCCGATCAAAGTTATCAGAGTGGCAGAGGGCTGGCGGCTGATACAGGATGTGGATGGTGCGCAGGGCTGGGTCTTATCCGGCTTTCTCAGCGCACGCCGCAGCGCGCTGATCGTGGGCGACGGATTGGCGGCAATTCGCGCGAAACCGGATGCGTCATCAAGGCTTCGATGGAATGCCGAAGCCGGGGTGGTGGGTAATCTGGGTGATTGCACCGGGGGGTGGTGCGAGTTTGATGCGCAGGGCCGCGCCGGTTGGGTGAAGCAGAACCGCCTATGGGGTGCGGGCGAACCCTAATATCGCGTTGCCAATGGCAAGACAGCCAGCGGGCGGCTTAGGACATTCGGGCCTCCCTTGTTTAATGCCCGCCAGCAGTAGTTTTTTCCAGCGGCCGCCCCGGCCATTATAGAGCGCGGCAACAGTGCCGCGATCAGATAACAAGGCCAGGGCGCCGCACAGTTTACCGGATGTCAGGCCAGTTCGACGGCAATGGCCGTCGCTTCACCGCCGCCAATACACAAGCTAGCAACGCCGCGCTTTTTGCCCTGCTGCTTCATGGCGTTCAGCAACGTCACGATAATCCGCGTGCCGCTCGCGCCAATCGGGTGGCCCAGGGCCGTTCCGCCGCCATTGATGTTGATCTTCTCGTGCGGGATGCCGATATCGCGCATCGCGAACATGGCCACACAGGCAAACGCTTCGTTGACTTCCCACAGATCGACATCGTCAGTGGTCCAGCCTGCATTCTCCAAAACTTTGGAAATGGCGCCGACCGGTGCAACCGTGAAATCCTTGGGTTCCTGCGCATGGGCCGCGACGGCGATGATGGTTGCGACAGGATCATGGCCGCTGGCTTCTGCCGTACTTGCGCGGCTCAGGACGATTGCCGCTGCACCGTCCGAAATGGAGCTAGATGTTGCCGCGGTGATCGTGCCGTCTTTGGCAAAGGCAGGGCGTAAGGCCGGAATTTTGTCCGGCATCCCGCGTCCGGGGGCTTCGTCTGTATCAATGGTCACTTCGCCCTTGCGGGTCGCGAACGTCACCGGCACCACTTCGTCCGCAAACGCTCCGCTCGCAATGGCGGCATTGGCCCGGCTAAGGGATTCAATGGAATACGCGTCCATTTCCTCACGCGTCAATTGATAGGCATCTGCAGTGTCCTGCGCAAATGTGCCCATTGCCCGGCCCGCTTCATAGGCGTCTTCCAACCCGTCCAGAAACATGTGGTCATAGGCTGTGTCGTGGCCAATCCGCGCGCCAGAGCGGTGCTTCTTAAGCAGATATGGCGCGTTGGTCATGCTCTCCATGCCCCCGGCAACCACTGTATCGACGCTGCCCGCTGCGAGAGCTTCGGCGCCCATGATAACCGTCTGCATGCCCGATCCGCAGACTTTGTTGACGGTCGTTGCCTCGACCGATTTCGGCAATCCTGCCTTGATCGCGGCCTGACGGGCGGGGGCCTGGCCCAGGCCGGCGGGCAAGACGCAGCCCATATACACGCGGTCTATGCGGTCGCCGGTCACACCGGCGCGCTCGACAGCCGCTTTCACGGCTGCGGCACCCAGATCGGTTGCAGATATGTCTGACAATGCGCCTTGCATACTGCCCATCGGGGTGCGGGCGTAGGACAGGATTACAATCGGATCGGCGGCGGAAAACTGGGCCATTAATGGTGCCTTTCATGACAGGATTTACGGGCATCCATCTAGTGGTATTCGCGGTCAATGGCAACGCTGCGCCGCGTTGGCTGCGCTAATACTCTTGTCTTTCTGGCGGTTCTGGTGAAGGAAAGGTGGCAAACAGATACCTATGGGAGAAAACAGCATGGCCGCCGATCGCAAGGACGAGATGGAAGCAATCCTCACAACACAGCGTACTGCGTTCAATGCCGCGCGGCCCGAAGCGATTTCTGTCCGCAAGGACCGCATCCATCGCGCGATTGCCCTGCTGGTGGATCACGGTGAGGCCCTGTGCAAAGCGATGAATCAGGATTTTGGCAATCGCAGTGTGGACCAGAGCATGATGACCGATATTGTCGGCTCGGTAACTTTCGGCAAATATTGTCTGAAACATATGGATAAATGGTCCAGATCGGAAAAGCGTAAAGTGCAATTTCCCCTGGGTCTGCTCGGTGCGAAAGCGGAATTGCGTTATGAGCCCAAGGGCGTTGTGGGGGTGCTCAGCCCGTGGAATTTTCCGGTCCAGCTGACATTCAATCCGCTCATGCAGATTCTGGCAGCGGGTAACCGTTCAATGATTAAGCCTTCCGAGTTTACCGAAGCGACTTCGGCGCTGATGGCAGAGCTGGTTGATACATATTTCGCGCAGGACGAGGTGGCTGTTGTTACGGGCAGCCCCGAAGTGGCGCAGGCGTTTTCTTCGCTTCAATTTGACCATTTGCTGTTCACCGGATCAACTGCAACCGGCCGCCGGGTGATGGAGGCCGCAGGGCGCAATCTGGTACCGGTGACGCTTGAGCTTGGCGGTAAATCACCGGTTATTCTGGGCCGCAGTGCCGATTTTGACAAGGCGGGTGAGCGGATCGCGATGGGCAAAATGCTCAATGCAGGGCAAATCTGCCTTGCACCGGATTACATGGTTGTACCCGAAGAAAGCGAGGATGCGGCCATTGCCGGTGTCGCGAAAGGTGCGACCGCGATGTATCCGACGCTGCTCGACAATGATGATTATGCGTCGGTTGTGACTGACCGCCATTTTGACCGGCTGAAAGGCATGGTTGCCGATGCCAAGGAAAAGGGCGCGGACGTCATCGAAGTGAACCCCGCTAATGAAGACTTCGCCAATTCGAATGGCCGCAAAATGCCGCTGACAATCCTGCGCAATATCACTGATGACATGACCGCGATGCAGGAGGA
This sequence comes from Pontixanthobacter sp., assembly GCF_049682855.1. Taxonomy (NCBI): domain Bacteria; kingdom Pseudomonadati; phylum Pseudomonadota; class Alphaproteobacteria; order Sphingomonadales; family Erythrobacteraceae; genus Pontixanthobacter; species Pontixanthobacter sp. The sequence continues at coordinate 63,678 of NZ_JBAUIK010000016.1, forward strand.
GATATTCGGCCCGGTGCTGCCGGTTAAGACCTATTCCTCCATAGATGAAGCCATTGATTATATTAATGACAATGACAGTCCGCTGGGGCTGTATTATTTTGGTGAAGACACGTCTGAACGGGAGCGCGTGCTCAAGAAAACGACATCCGGCGGCGTTACCGTGAATGATGTGATTTTCCACGTATCAATGGATGACCTGCCGTTTGGCGGAGTGGGACCATCGGGCATTGGGTCATATCACGGGCCGGAAGGGTTCAAGGAATTCAGCCACGCACGGTCGGTCTATTCGCAGCCAAAAATCGACATCGCCAAGCTCGCCGGTTTCAAGCCGCCATATGGCAAGGCGACCAGGAAGGCGATAGCGACGCAGCTGAAGAAATAGACCTGCTATAGGCCGCAAGGTCTTTGGCTTGCGATAAATGCAAGGGAGGGCGTGGGGATTTCAACCACGCCCCCCTTGCGAAGCATGGTGTAGGGGCCTAGTGCGCGGCTATCCATAATAGCCATTCGAGTCAGTCCTTTGGTCGATGCCAACCAACAGCTAATCCAGTATCTGCCTATCCTGCTATTTCTAATGATTGCATTGGGCATATCGGTTTTGTTCGTGTTTCTTCCGATGGGCGTGTCCCGCCTCACCGGAACGCACAACCCCAATGCGGAAAAAAATAGCGAGTATGAATGCGGTTTTCCAGCATTTGAAGATCCGCGCAGCCCGTTCGACATTCGGTTCTACCTGGTCGCAATATCGTTTATTATTTTTGATCTTGAGGCAGCGTTTCTGTTTCCCTGGGCGGTCAGTCTGGAACGAACCGGCTGGCAGGGCTGGATTGGCATGATGGTGTTTCTGGGCATCCTTGCGATTGGACTTGCTTATGAATGGAAGAAAGGGGCGTTGGACTGGGAATGAGTAGCCAGCAGATACCTCTTGCGGCGCAAAGTTCGCCTGTGAACCGCGGTGACATGCCAACAGCGCAATCCACTGCGCAGCCCACCGCTCGGGGCGGCGATGTGCGCAGCCCCGATGCAGAGTATTTTCACGCGCTCCAGACGGAAGTGAATGACAAGGGTTTCCTCGTCACCAGTACCGAGGACCTGTTCAATTGGGCGCGCACCGGTTCGCTGTGGTGGATGACATTTGGTCTTGCCTGCTGCGCGGTGGAAATGATCCACGTGAACATGCCGCGCTATGATATGGAGCGTTTCGGCGTCACCCCGCGCGCCAGCCCGCGCCAGTCTGATGTCATGATTGTGGCGGGTACCTTGTGTAACAAGATGGCCCCCGCGCTGCGTAAAGTGTATGATCAGATGTCTGATCCGAAATATGTAATTTCGATGGGCAGCTGCGCCAATGGCGGCGGCTATTACCACTATAGCTATTCCGTGGTGCGCGGCTGCGACCGGATTGTGCCGGTCGATATCTACATCCCCGGCTGCCCTCCAACGGCAGAGGCGCTGCTGTACGGCGTAATGCAGTTGCAGCGCAAAATCCGCCGCGAAGGGACGATAGAGCGTTAAGATGGCTATCCTTCACTCCGCCCCGAAATTTGCCAGCAATGATGGCCTGATGGAAACGCTTTCCGCTGTGATGGGTGCAAACCTGATCAGCGCCGAAGAGCAGCATTCAGAACTGATTTTCACGATCAAACGCGACGGTATCGAAGATGTTTTGCGCACATTGCGCGACGATCATCAATACCAGCAATTAATGGAGATTGCCGGGGTCGATTATCCGGAACGTGATGAGCGTTTTGAAGTCGTGTATATGCTGCTCTCTGTCACCAAAAACCATCGCTTGATGGTCAAGCTCACAGCGTCCGAAGATACGCCGGTCCCCACCGTTACGACGCTATGGCCCAACGCAGGGTGGCTCGAACGCGAGGTCTTCGACCTGTACGGCGTGCTGTTTGACGGAAACACTGACCTTCGCCGTATTCTGACCGATTACGGTTTTGAAGGGCATCCTTTCCGCAAGGATTTTCCGCTCACAGGATACACGGAACTCCGCTATTCTGAAGAAGACAAGCGCGTTGTATATGAACCGGTCGAGCTTGCTCAAGATTTGCGCCAGTTTGATTTCACCAGCCCGTGGGAAGGTGCGGAATACGTACTGCCCGGTGATGAAAAGGCTGAGGCGGCCGACGTCGACAAGCCAAAAACAACGGAAAGTACAAAGCAAACCGGCGCCGGGCCAAAGGCTGATAAAAAGGCCGCCAAACCTTCAGGAGATGCAAAATGAGCATGCAGCTTGAAGAATCGCCCACTACCGATGGCGACGTGGTATCGAATTACACAATCAATTTCGGACCGCAGCACCCCGCCGCGCACGGCGTCTTGCGGATGGTGATGGAGCTGGATGGCGAGATTATCGAGCGGATTGATCCGCATGTCGGCCTGCTGCATCGCGGCACCGAGAAGCTGATCGAGCACAAGACGTATTTGCAGGCGCTGCCATATTTTGACCGCCTCGATTATTGCTCTCCGCTGTGTCAGGAACATTCCTATGTTCTGGCGATCGAGAAGCTACTTAATCTGGAAGTGCCGGAACGGGCGCAATATTTGCGGGTGTTATTCGCTGAACTGACGCGGATTTCAAACCACATGCTTAATATCGGCGCGCATGTGATGGATGTTGGCGCGATGACGCCAAACCTGTGGGTGTTTGAAATCCGCGAAGATTGCATGAATTTCTTTGAGCGGGCTTCGGGCGCGCGGATGCACTCTGCGTGGTTCCGCCCCGGCGGTGTGCATCAGGATGTGCCGCTGAAATTACTCACCGATATTGGTGACTGGGTTGATAACCGCCTGCCCGAATTGTTCGGTGATGCGATGAGCCTGGTGATCGACAACCGCATTTTCAAACAGCGGAACGTCGATATTGCCCATGTGAGCAAGGAAGATGCGCTCGCTTGGGGATTCTCCGGCCCGCTGATCCGTGCGGCGGGCATCCCGTGGGATATCCGTAAATCGCAGCCTTATGATGTGTATGACCGGATGGATTTTGAAATTCCGGTAGGCACCAATTCGGATTGCTATGACCGGTTTATGGTCCGCGTGCAGGAAGTCTATCAGAGCGCAAAAATCATCAAGCAGTGCATTGCCCAAATGCCCGATGGCCCGATTGCCAGCGATGACCGCAAAGTGGTCCCGCCCAAGCGCGGCGAAATGAAGCAGAGCATGGAAGCACTGATCCACCACTTCAAGCTCTATACAGAGGGTTTTCACGTTCCGGCGGGCGAAGTCTATGTCGCAACCGAAAGCCCAAAGGGCGAGTTTGGCGTCTATCTTGTCGCGGATGGCAGCAACAAACCCTATCGCTGCAAAATCCGCCCGACTGCGTTCAGCCACCTGCAAGCGATGGATTTCATGTCCAAAGGCCACATGTTGCCCGACGCAACAGCGATCCTTGGTGCGATTGATGTGGTGTTCGGGGAGTGTGATCGGTGAGTAGGCGGACAGTTCTTTTTCTTGTCATTGCAGTTCTCGCGGTCATCAACGCGCTGAATGCTTTTGACGTGATAGCTATCGGCAATCTCATTTGGCCACTGGCTATCGGGACAATCGTGGTTTCATTCTTTCTCGTGACGACCCCTCGGGAAGAGGGAAGTCAATCAGAATGATTTTCCGCGAACTTTTCATCTTCATCGCAGCCTTTGCGGCCTTCGCTTCCGCTGTCGCGGCCTATCTGGCTGTCTTCCACGGCGAGGCGGCGCTGAAGGAAATTCTCTCGACGGCTGCTGCTGCCGTTATCGGCCTGTACATTGGCCGCTGTTTGCAAAAGAGGCTCTCGAATGGCTGACCGCCACCTTGCACCCGATACGCCGGAATTGCGCGACCGCTGGAGTTCTTTCGAATGGACGAAAGAGAACAAGGCGGCTGCTGACAAGCATATCGCCAAATATCCAGATGGCCGCGCGAAATCTGCGACTATGCCGCTGCTCGATCTGGCGCAGCGCCAGGTGGGGGCGGAAACCGATACGCAGGGATGGTTGCCGCTTCCGGTGATCGAATATGTCGCCGCCTATATCGATGTGCCGGTTATCCGCGTGCTCGAAGTCGCGACCTTCTATTTCATGTATAACCTTGTGCCGGTGGGTAAATTCCACGTGCAGGTTTGCGGTACTACGCCGTGCATGCTGCGCGGCAGTGATGATATTATCGCCGCCTGCAAGATGCGCGGGATGGAAAAAGGCAAGGTTTCCGAAGACGGTCTGTGGACGCTGACCGAGGTTGAATGCATGGGCAATTGCGCCACCGCGCCGATGGTCCAGATCAATGACGGCAATTACGAAGATTTGACTGTGGACCGGCTCGATGCAGTGCTGGACGCGCTGGCCGCTGGCGAGCAGCCGAAAGAGGGCACGCAGGAGCCGGGCCGTCATACGTCCGAACCATCGGGCGGGCCAACTACGCTGAAAGACATGGTCGATGCCAATCACGATTACCGGAAGGAATGGTGATGGATATTTTCAAAATACGCAATGCTGCACGCATTTCTATGGGGATGGGCTGTCTCGCCGTTTTGGCCGGCGGTGCGCTTATGGCGTTCGGTGTCATCACATTTGGCGATGTTATTATGGTTGGCGGCTTTATCTCTCTGATTGTCGGCGCTGCCGCTCTGTCGCAAACTCCAACGGAGGATAGTGATGTTAGCTGATAAGGACAGGATCTTTACCAACCTGTACGGATTTCAGGACTGGGGCCTGAAAGCGGCGAAAAAGCGCGGTGACTGGGACAAGACCAAGAACCTGATCGCGATGGGCAATGATGCCATTATCGACGAGATGAAGGCATCCGGCCTGCGCGGGCGGGGCGGAGCGGGCTTCCCGACTGGTTTGAAATGGTCATTCATGCCGAAGGAAAGCAAGGATGGCCGCCCGTCTTTCCTGGTCATCAATGCTGATGAATCAGAGCCCGGCAGTTGCAAAGACCGCGAAATTATCCGTCATGATCCGCATAAATTGATCGAAGGCGCATTGGTCGCCGGTTTTGCGATGCGGGCGCGCGCTGCTTACATCTACATTCGCGGCGAATATATCCGCGAAGCCGAAATATTGCAGAAAGCGATTGATGAAGCCTATGCTGCGGGTTTGATTGGGAACGACGCCTGCAAATCCGGCTATGATTTTGACGTATTCATGCACCGCGGTGCGGGCGCCTATATTTGCGGTGAAGAAACCGCCATGATCGAAAGTCTTGAAGGCAAAAAAGGCCAGCCACGTCTGAAACCGCCATTCCCTGCGGGGGCGGGTCTGTATGGTTGCCCGACCACTGTAAACAACGTCGAAAGCATTGCCGTTGTGCCGACGATCTTGCGGCGCGGCGCGGCGTGGTTCAGCAGCTTCGGGGCTGAGGGCAATCACGGGACCAAGCTGTTCCAGATCAGCGGCCATGTGGAAAAGCCGTGCGTTGTCGAGGAGGAAATGAGCATTTCCTTCCGCGATCTGATTGAAACCCATTGCGGCGGTATTCGCGGCGGGTGGGATAATCTGCTGGCGGTAATTCCCGGCGGCTCGTCAGTGCCTCTGGTGCCAGCCGAGCAGATTATGGATTGCCCGATGGATTTTGACGGTTTGAAAGCGGTTGGATCGGGCCTCGGCACGGCAGCAGTCATCGTTATGGACAAGAGCACCGACATCGTTCGCGCGATCAGCCGGATTAGCTATTTCTACAAGCATGAAAGCTGCGGCCAATGTACCCCGTGCCGCGAGGGCACAGGCTGGATGTGGCGCATGATGGAGCGGCTGCGCACCGGCGATGCCGCGATCGAAGAAATCGACATGCTGCACCAGGTGACCAAGCAAGTTGAGGGCCATACCATCTGCGCGCTGGGCGATGCGGCGGCTTGGCCAATCCAGGGCCTGATAAAGCACTTCCGCCCTGAACTGGAGCGGCGGATACATGAGCATAATGCGCAATTCGCGGAGGCAGCGGAGTGAGCAAAACTGTAATCCTTTACGTGGTGGTAACTGTCCAATTGGCGTTGGGCCTTTTCATCTTGATTGATGCATTTCCGATGTTTGAACAGGGGCTGATTTCACCGCTTAGTTACGTAGTGCGTGGATTTGTCCCGCTCGTGTTAGCTGCGACATTTATATTTTTAGCTCGTCAAGCGCGCGCTAAGGAAGGTTCGGGCGATGCCTAAAGTCACCGTAGACGGACAGGAAATTGAAGTCCCCAGCGGCGCGACTGTGCTTCAGGCGTGCGAGCTGGCGGGGAAGGAAATCCCGCGTTTCTGCTATCACGAGCGCCTCAGCATCGCGGGCAATTGCCGCATGTGTCTGGTCGAAGTGAAGCCGGGGCCGCCCAAGCCTCAGGCCTCGTGCGCGCTACCTGCTGCCGAAGGTCAGGAAATCCGCACGGACAGCGAAATGGTCAAAACCGCGCGCGAAGGCGTAATGGAATTTTTGTTGATAAATCATCCGCTTGATTGCCCGATCTGCGATCAGGGCGGCGAGTGTGATCTGCAAGACCAGTCGGTCGCTTATGGACGCGGCGCATCACGCTACGATGCGAATAAGCGCGCTGTGACCGAGAAATATATGGGTCCGCTGATCAAAACGGTGATGACCCGCTGCATCCATTGCACTCGCTGCGTGCGGTTCTCGGAAGAGATCGCCGGGGTCGATGAAATCGGCGCTCTGTATCGCGGCGAGGATATGCAGATCACGACCTATCTAGAGCAGGCGGCGGCGCATGAGCTCTCCGCCAATGTGATCGATTTGTGCCCGGTTGGCGCGCTGACATCGCGCCCTTACGCCTTCGAAGCACGCCCGTGGGAACTGAAAAAAACGCTCAGCATCGATGTGTCTGACGCGGTCGGCGCGAATATCCGGCTCGACAGCCGTGGCCGCGAAGTCATGCGCGCGCTGCCCCGCATCAATGACGATGTGAATGAGGAATGGCTGAGCGACAAAGCCCGTTACCAGGTGGACGGCCTGACCAAACGCCGCCTCGACAAAGTATTCATGAGAAAGCGCGGCAAGCTGACCGAGGCAAGCTGGGACGAAGCGTTCAAAGCCATCGCCAAGGCCAAGCCCGGCAAGAGTATTGCGGCGGTCGCTGGCGATATGGTCGATTGCGAAACGATGTTTGCGGCCAAGGCGCTGCTCGGCGCGATGGGCAGCACGCTGCTCGAAGGGCGGCAGACCGGCATGGATTATGACGTGTCCAGCCTCGCAGCGGTAAATTTCAACAGCACGCTGGCGGGGATCGAAACCGCTGATGCGATCCTGGTCGTGGGCAGCCATGTCCGCTGGGAAGCGGCGTTGGTCAATGCGCGCATCCGCAAGGCTGTGAAGAATGGCGCGAAAGTGTTTATCCTCGGTCCTGAATGGGACACGACCTATCCCGCTACCTTCCTCGGAAATGATCTTGCGGTCCTAAACCGGATTCCGAAAGAGCTAGGCGATGCGATGAAAGCGGCAGACCGTCCGGCGGTTATTTTGGGCGGGGCGGCTCTGGCGAAGGGTGCATTGGCGCCTGCGCTGAAACTGGCCGATAAATTCAGGCTGGTGAAAGACGGTTGGAACGGTTTTAACGTGCTGCATTTCTCCGCTGCACGGATGGGCGGTTTGATGCTCGGCTATGCGCAGAAAAACGGCATGGCCGATATTGCGAGGGCACAGCCAAAAGTCGTCCTGTCGCTCGGCGCGGATGAAATGGATTTTGAGCCATTCGCGGACAGTCTGAAAGTCTATATCGGCCACCACGGCGACAAAGGCGCGCATGCGGCGGACATTATTCTGCCAGCGGCATCCTATGCCGAAAAAGACGGCACTTACGTCAACACCGAAGGCCGCGTGCAATTTGCCGAGAAAGCCGTGTTCGCGCCGGGTGATGCGCGTGAGGATTGGACGATCCTGCGCGCGCTGGCCGATGCGCTGGACGTGACTGTGGGCTTCGACAGCTTCGTGCAGTTGCAAGCCGCGATGATAAAAGCTGTTCCGGCATTGGGCGAGGAGGGCTTGGCTGATTATGGTCTGCTTCCCAAAGGTGATGCGAAAGCCAAGGCAGAAGGCACGATCGGCGCCTATCCAATTAAGGATTTCTATCTGACCAATCCGATCGCCCGGGCGAGCGCAACCATGCAACATTGTTCGCAGGAGCTGCTCCACGGTGATGAAATGCTGGAGGCGGCGGAATGACCGAATTCTTCCTTTCCTTCGGCATGTCTTATGAATTGGCATGGTTCACTGCGACTATCGCGGGTATTTTGCTGATCGCGTTACCGCTCATGCTGGCGGTTGCAATGGTGATCTATGTTGACCGTAAAGTTCTGGGTGCGGTGATGATGCGGCGCGGGCCGAATGTGGTCGGGCCGTTTGGTCTGCTGCAGAGTTTTGCCGATGGCTTGAAAGTGTTCCTGCAGGAAACGATCATCCCCTCTGCGTCCAACAAAGTGCTGTTTCTGCTCGCGCCGATTATCACATTTACGGTGGCGCTGGCGGCGTGGGCCGTGATCCCGTTCAATTCTGGCGCGGTGCTGGCGGACATCAATGTCGGCTTGCTCTATGTTCTCGCGATCAGTTCGCTTGGGGTGTACGGCGTGGTGATTGCGGGTTGGGCGTCCAACTCCAAATATCCGTTCTTTTCCGCGATGCGCGCCGCCGCGCAGATGATCTCCTATGAAGTCTCGATCGGCTTCATACTGGTGTGCGTGGTGCTGTGGGCGGGATCATTCAATATGAACGACATTATCGAGGCGCAGCGCGGCCACGGTTTGGGCTTCGTCAACGGGTTCTATTTCAACCCGCTGATGTTCCCGTTATTCGTGATGTTCCTGATATCTGCGATGGCAGAAACCGCGCGCGCGCCGTTCGATTTGACCGAGGCGGAATCTGAACTCGTTGCCGGATATCAGACTGAATACAGTTCCATGAGTTTCGCGCTGTTCTGGCTTGGCGAGTATGCGAACATCCTGTTGATGTGCGCGCTGTGCGCGATCCTGTTTTTCGGTGGGTGGTTGCCGCCGGTCGAGTGGGAGCCGCTCTATATGGTGCCCGGCTGGATCTGGTTCCTTAGCAAGACATTCTTCTTCTTTTTGATCTTCAGCTGGACGTGGGCAACCGTGCCCCGGTACCGCTATGACCAATTGATGCGCCTGGGTTGGAAAGTGTTCCTGCCAATGAGCCTGATGTTTGTATTCCTGATTTCAGGGTATCTGATGCTGACGAGGTACGGTTGATGAGCACTCTTACACACCTGATTAAATCCTTCACCCTGTGGGAAATCGTCAAGGCACATATGCTGACCTTGAGATATTTCTTCCGGCCTAAGGTCACGATCAATTATCCGCATGAGAAAAACCCGCTTAGCCCGCGTTTTCGCGGTGAGCACGCTCTGCGGCGCTACCCCAACGGGGAAGAACGCTGCATCGCGTGCAAGCTGTGCGAGGCGGTGTGTCCGGCGCAGGCAATCACCATTGAAAGCGAGCCGCGCGATGATGGCAGCCGCCGGACCACGCGATACGACATCGATATGACCAAATGCATTTATTGCGGGTTCTGCCAGGAGGCCTGCCCGGTGGATGCCGTGGTCGAGGGGCCGAATTTTGAGTACGCGACCGAAACGCGTGAAGAATTGCTCTATGATAAAGCCAAATTGCTGGCAAACGGGGACAAGTGGGAGCGGGCCATTGCCGCTAACCTTGAAGCCGATGCGCCGTATCGTTAAGGGCCGCCGCGTGATGGGGGCCAGTCAATGATCCAAGCTTTAGCATTCTATATGTTCGCCGTGCTGGTGGTGGCAGCTGGTACGCTGACGATCCTGTCGCGTAATCCGGTCCACTCTGTGCTGTGGCTGATCGTCGCTTTCTTTAATGCGGCCGGTCTGATGGTGCTGCTGGGCGCAGAATTTGTCGCGATGCTGCTGGTGATTGTCTATGTCGGCGCGGTTGCGGTGCTGTTTCTGTTCGTGGTGATGATGCTCGATATTGATTTTGCCGAAATGCGCGCAGGCTTCATCAAAAATTTCCCCCTTGGGATCGCCATTGCGCTGGTCTTGCTGGCGGAGTTGGTGCTGGGCATCGGCGCCTATCAGGCGGGCGGGTTGGAACTGGGTGCGGCTAGCGGCGGCAACGCCGCGCTCGTTGGCGAAAGCAATATCACCAGCCTCGGCGCGTTGCTGTATGGTAAGTATATCTTCCTGTTTGAGGCCGCCGGTATCATTCTGCTGGTTGCGATGATTGGCGCGATCGTGCTGACCCATCGGCAGCGGCCAGAGGGGGCACGCGGACATCAGGATATCGGCAAGCAAAACCGCCGCCGTCCCCAGGATGCGACTGATTTGGTGAAGCCCGAAATTGGCAAGGGAGTTGCCCTGTGATTGGCGTTGAACATTACATCGTCGTCAGTGCAATTTTGTTTGTGCTCGGCGTATTGGGTATTTTTCTTAACCGGAAAAATGTGATCGTCATTCTGATGGCGATTGAGCTTATTCTGTTGGCGGTAAACATCAATCTGGTCGCATTCAGCGCCTTTCTAGGCGATTTGACCGGACAGGTATTCGCTATGCTGGTTCTGACAGTGGCGGCAGGCGAGGCGGCGATCGGGTTGGCCATTCTGGTAATCTATTTCCGTGGACGCGGCACAATTGCTGTGGACGATGTCAACCGGATGAAGGGATAGACGCCGGTGCAAACTTCCATTTTGCTGATTGTTTTCCTGCCTTTGCTGGCGGCCATTATTGGCGGACTGGGCAATAAGGCGCTGGGCAATACGCCGGTCAAGCTGCTGACTACGGGCGCTTTGTTTGTGTCCTGTGCGCTGAGCTGGCCGATCTTTTACGGCTTCCTGACCAGCGCCATGACCGCCGATGTCGTGCCCGTTTTGCAGTGGGTACAATCAGGCGATCTCAGTTTCGATTGGGAATTGCGGGTCGATACGCTGACAGCGGTGATGCTGGTGGTGATCACCACCGTTTCCGCGCTCGTTCATTTATATAGCTGGGGTTATATGGAGGAAGACCCGGATCAACCGCGCTTCTTTGCCTATCTCAGCCTGTTCACTTTTGCGATGCTGATGCTGGTGACAGCGGATAATCTGGTTCAGATGTTCTTCGGTTGGGAAGGGGTAGGCCTCGCGTCCTATCTGCTGATCGGTTTCTGGTTCAAAAAACCTAGCGCGAACAAGGCTGCGATTAAGGCATTTGTGGTCAACCGCGTGGGCGATCTGGGTTTCATGCTTGGTATTTTCGGGACATTTCTGGTGTTCGGGACCACCTCGATTCCAGAGATACTCGAAGCAGCACCGGCGATGAGCGGGTCTAGCATCGGGTTTCTTGGATACCGTCTCTATACGATGGATATTCTGTGTATCCTGCTGTTTATCGGCGCGATGGGCAAGTCGGCGCAGCTTGGTCTGCACACATGGCTGCCCGATGCGATGGAAGGGCCGACACCCGTCTCCGCCCTCATTCATGCGGCGACAATGGTGACCGCTGGGGTGTTTATGGTGTGCCGCCTGTCACCCATGTTCGAAACCGCGCCTTACGCGCTGGCCGTGGTGACATTTATCGGCGCTGCGACATGTTTCTTTGCCGCGACCATTGGCACCACACAGTGGGATATCAAGCGGGTAATCGCATACTCCACCTGTTCACAGCTGGGGTATATGTTCTTCGCCGCCGGGGTCGGTGCCTATGGCGCGGCAATGTTCCACTTGTTCACGCATGCTTTCTTCAAGGCGCTGCTCTTTCTTGGAGCGGGTTCGGTCATTCACGCGATGCATCACGAACAGGATATGCGCTATTATGGCGGTCTGCGTAAGAAAATCCCAATCACTTTTTACGCTATGCTGGCTGGCACATTGGCGATTACCGGTGTCGGCATATTGGGCGTCTTTGGCTTTGCCGGTTTCTATTCCAAGGATGCCATTTTGGAAGCGGCATTTGCGCGCGGCACCGATTTGTCGATGTTCGCGTTCTGGATGGGTGCATTTGCGGCCTTGCTGACCAGCTTCTATAGCTGGCGCCTGATGTTCCTGACTTTCTGGGGCAAGCCGCGCTGGATCGAGAGCGAGCATATCCAGCACAGCGTTCACAAAACGCCCGAACAGGCTGGAGAGGATACGACCGGCGGCTACAGCCCGCATGAGAGCCCGATCCCGATGCTGATCCCATTGGGTGTGCTGACACTCGGCGCGATTTTTGCAGGGTTTGTGTTTAAATATCCGTTTATCGACGGATCGAGCGTGATGGTCGATCCCAACGGGTTCTGGGGCGCGTCGATTTATTTCAACGAGAATCTTATTCATGCGCTCCATGCTGTTCCGCTATGGGTGAAACTGACAGCGACCGTGGTAATGGCGCTTGGGTTTGCTGGCGCGTGGTTTGCTTACATCAAGGACACGTCGATCCCTGGCAAGTTTGTCGAACAATTTCAGTATCTGCATCAATTCGTGTTCAACAAATGGTATTTCGACGAGTTGTATAACGCGATTTTTATCAAGCCTGCATTTTGGCTTGGCCGCAAATTCTGGATCATCGGCGATCAGGGCATTATTGACCGGTTCGGCCCTAACGGGGCTGCGTGGATTGTTTCGAAAGGCGCGGTTGCCGCGAAGAAAGTCCAGTCGGGATATTTGTATAGCTACGCGCTGATTATGTTGCTTGGTCTGGTCGCGGCAATCACTTGGATTTTGTTCTGATGGATGGTTTCCCGATCCTTTCGATCATGCTGGCGGTACCTTTGGTGGCTGCGGTTGCGTGCCTGTTTCTCGATGAAAATGGCGCGCGGTGGACCGCGTTGGGCGCCGCGCTGATCAATCTGGGGCTGGGTATAGCTCTATGGACAAGCTATGACATTGGCGGCCCGCAGTGGCAATTTACCGAACGCGCCGATCTGTTCGCCGGATTTAGCTATGCGCTGGGAATCGATGGCATCGCGCTGATGCTGATCGTGCTGTCCGTATTCCTGATGCCCGCCTGTATCCTGGCAAGCTGGGATGCGATCCAGAAGCGTGTTGGCGAATATATGGCCGCCTTCCTGATCATGGAATTGCTGATGATCGGGGTGTTTGCCGCGCAGGACATGTTCCTGTTCTACATCTTCTTCGAAGCTGGTCTGATCCCGATGTATCTGATCATCGGAATCTGGGGCGGGGATAACCGGATTTACGCAAGTTACAAATTCTTCCTCTACACGCTGCTTGGCTCGGTCCTGATGCTGATTGCGATGCTGTGGATGGTCAATGAAGCGGGCACTGCTGACATCCCGACATTGATGCAATTTGATTTTCCGCCTGCCGCACAAACGTGGTTGTGGCTTGCCTTCTTTGCCAGCTTCGCAGTGAAAATGCCGATGTGGCCGGTGCATACGTGGTTGCCCGATGCGCACGTTCAGGCGCCAACTGCGGGTTCAGTTATTCTGGCGGGAGTTCTGCTGAAAATGGGCGGCTATGGTTTTATCCGCTTCAGCCTGCCGATGTTCCCCGAAGCATCGGCGCAGTTCGTCTGGTTGGTGTTTGGCCTGTCAATGGTAGCGGTGGTGGTCACTAGCCTGATCGCGCTGGTTCAGAACGATATGAAAAAGCTCATCGCTTATAGCTCGGTTGCTCACATGGCTATTGTGACAGCGGGTCTGTTTGCATTTAATGTGCAGGGACTGGAAGGCGCAATGATCATGATGCTGAGCCATGGCCTGGTTTCGGGCGCGCTGTTCCTGTGTGTAGGCATTATTTACGACCAGCTGCACACGCGCGAGATTGACCGTTACGGCGGTCTTTCAATCAATATGCCAAAATATGCGATTTTTTTCCTGCTGTTCACAATGGCCAGCATCGGGTTGCCCGGTACGAGTGGGTTTGTGGCGGAATTCCTCAGCTTGGCCGGAGTATACAAGGTGTCAAGCTTGGCGACATTCGTTCTGACGACCGGCATTATTCTTGGTGCCGGTTATATGCTCTATCTCTATTGGCGCGTGGCATTTGGCATTCAGAAAAATTCCGACGCGGCGGCTATGCGCGACCTCAATGCGCGTGAATGGCTGATGCTCGGCCCCATAGCGGCGGCAGTTTTGTGGATGGGTGTTTATCCGGAGAGCTTCCTTGCACCGATGCGGTCAGACATTGCTGCGCTTGATGCGCGGCTTGCTCGCGCCGCTCCGGCTGGTGATGCCCAGCTGACGGCTGGCAGCCCGCGTGAGAGGGCTGCCAATGCTATGCCAGCGCAGGATCATGGCGGTGATCATGCCGGTAGTCATAGCGGCGGGAATGATGGCAACCCCGGTTCGGCGAATAGCGCGGAGGGAGCGCAATAATGGATATTCTGCATTCCCTCTCGCTCTCCTCGCCTGAAATCATGCTGACAGCCAGTGGGCTGGCCTTGCTGATGGTTTGCGCGTTTGTCGGGGATCGGTCAGCGCGGATGGTGACCATCCTGGCGGCCATCGCCATGTTCGGCGCGGCGGCTATCGCCGCAAATTTCCTGCTCAATCCGGCCTTCGAATTGGGCGGTGATGCCTGGAGCGGTATTTACCGCATGGATGCGTTCGGAAGTTTCACAAAAATACTCATCTATCTTGGTGCGATAGGCTGTCTGATTATCACGCCAAAATTTTTTGATGCGACAGGTGAATATCGGCCCGAATATCCAGTATTGATACTTTTCAGCGCGGTGGGGATGGGTCTGATGGTTTCAGCCGTCGACCTCATGACGCTCTACATGGGGCTGGAACTGACCAGCCTGGCCTCCTACGTCCTAGCAAGTTTCACGCGCAGTGATGACCGATCGGCCGAGGCCGGACTTAAATATTTTGTCCTTGGCGCACTGGCGTCGGGCATTTTGCTCTACGGTATGAGCCTGGTTTACGGCTTCACCGGTGCGACCAGCTACCTCGGTATCCGGGCGGCTTTGGAAGGCACCGACGGAATTTCTACAGGCGCCTTGTTTGGCATTGTGTTCGTGCTTGCCGGTATGGCGTTCAAGATTGCCGCTGTGCCGTTTCATATGTGGACGCCCGATGTGTATGAGGGCGCACCCACGCCGGTAACCGCATTCTTCGCAACCGCACCAAAAGTGGCCGCAATCGCGATAATGGTGCGTATCGCGCTCGATCCCTTTGGCGGCCAGAGCGATGCCTGGCAGCAGATTGTTATTTTCGCCGCATTGGCATCGATTGTGGTCGGCGCATTAGGCGCGATCGGCCAAGATAATATCAAACGGGTTTTGGCCTATAGCTCAATCAACAATGTGGGATTTATTCTGATCGGCCTTGCCGCCGCGACGGAAGCTGGGACATCCGCCGTGCTGGTCTATCTGACGATCTATGTCGCCATGTCGCTGGGCAGCTTCGTGGTGGTCATGATGATGCGTAATGCAGATGGCAGGCAAGTCGAAAATATCGCTGATATTGCAGGCCTTTCACGTAGCGAGCCGCTTCTCGCTCTTTGCATGGCGATGATGATGCTCAGCCTTGCGGGTATTCCGCCGCTATTTGGTTTCTGGGGCAAGTTCGTCGTGTTTCAGGCCGCGGTGGAGGCGGACATGATTATCCTTGCGGCACTCGGCATCGCAGCCAGCGTCATCGGCGCGTTCTACTACCTCAAGATCGTGAAAATCATGTATTTTGATGAGCCTGCCGGTGTAGTGGAACCCTCGCAAGATCGTGCCCGTTGGGGCGTTTTGCTGGTGACTTCTGTAATCGTCTCCCCGCTGGGATATTTGCTGACGGTGTGGCTGGGTACTTTAACCGATCGCGCGGCATCTTCTTTATTCTTCATCGTTTGATCTGGCGCAGTCCGGGGCCGACCGGGTGATCGAGTATATTGCCGAGACCCGATCGACCAATGCCGATCTGATCGGGCGGGTGCGGGCGAGTGAGCCGTTGCCTGAAGGCCATTGGCTGGTCGCAGATCGCCAAGTTGCCGGGCGTGGGCGGCAGGGCCGTCAGTGGTTCGATGGCACCGGCAATTTCATGGGCTCAACCCTGGTTCGCTTGGGAGCATGTGATCCGCCAGCAGCAACTTTGGCGTTGCTCACTGGTCTGGCCGTGTATGAATTATGTGCGCTTCTGTGTCCCGCCGATGTTAAGCTATCGCTAAAATGGCCTAATGATGTGATGGTTGAGCGGGCCAAACTCTCGGGTATTTTGCTGGAGACTGTAGGGGACACAGTGGTGGTGGGAATCGGTGTAAATCTGGTCCAAGCGCCCGCCCTGCCGGACCGTACAACTGCCGCGCTGGCTGATTGTGGCGTTGCGCCTGATCGCGGCCAATTTGCCGAGGCACTGGCAGATCGATTAGCAAGAGAGCTGGAGCGTTGGCGCACATATGGCGCTGAGGCGATATTGCGGAGGTGGTCTGCAGCGGCCCATCCTGTCGGCACGCCGCTGTCGGTCCATGACGCGAATGCCCGCCCGCAATCAGGTAAATTTGATGGATTGGCGCAAGATGGTTCTTTATTGCTACGCTTTGCGGATGGTTCCACTCGTGCCATCCACGCAGGCGATATACTGCTCGATTGAAGGACACTGATAATGCTGCTGGTTGCCGATGTCGGAAATACCAACGTCGTATTCGCGCTGTTTGATCCCGGATTGAAGGCAGGGCACGTCGGCGCAGCCAAAACGCGTTGGCGTATCGCCACCGATCCGCGCCGTACGGGCGATGAATATGCCGTTTGGCTGCTGCAATTGATGCAGATCGAAGGCTATTCAAGAGAGGATGTGACGCAGATTATATTTGGATCGGTCGTGCCGCGCGCAGACCATAATCTGACAGTTCTGGCGCAGAAATACTTTGGTATTACGCCATTAATTGCAGGGAAGGGGGGCGCCGAATGGGGGTTCGAGATTGACGTCGATACGCCGAATTCGCTTGGCGCGGACCGCGCACTCAACTGTGTTGCAGCGCATGCCAACTATGATGGTGATCTGATTGTTGTCGACTTTGGAACCGCAACAAAGTTTGAGGCACTCGATTTTAACGGGACGTATAAAGGCGGCATTATCGCGCCTGGCATCAATCTGTCGCTTGATGCACTGGTCGGTAAAACCGCGAAATTACCACGCATAGCCATCCGCGCGCCCGAAACGAAAAGCGTGATCGGGCGTAATACAGAGGACCAGATGCTCATCGGTGTTTTCTGGGGCTATGTTGCGATGATGGAGGGCCTGATACAAAAGATGCGCGATGAAATCGGGCGCCCGTCGCGGGTTGTTGCCACAGGCGGGCTGGCAATCCTGTTTGATGATAATACCGAGATTTTCGACGTCGTAGACAATGATCTGACTATTCAAGGCCTTGCCATTTTGGCGAGCCGTGCGCCCAGGAAAGGCAGCAACCAATCGTGAAAAAGAACTTCCGGCCCGAAAATGAACTGCTGTTTCTCGCCCTAGGCGGATCGGGAGAGATTGGCATGAATGTCAATCTGTACGGGTGCGACGGCAAATGGTTGATGGTCGATCTGGGGATGACGTTCTCTGGCAATGAATATCCCGGTGTCGATCTGGTCTTTGCCGATCTGGAATTTATCGAAGAGCGCGCCAAGGATTTGACCGGCATCGTCCTCACCCATGCGCATGAGGATCATATCGGCGCGGTCCCCTATTTCGCGGCCGATCTGGATGTCCCGCTTTACGCGACACCGTTCACAGCCGAGCTGGTAAAGCGCAAATTGCAGGAGGCTGGCCTGTTTGGCCAAGTCAAGCTGCATATCATTGATGATTTTGAGCAGTTTCAAGTGGGCCCGTTCGGCATCCGGTACATCCCGCTCGCGCACTCTATCGCGGAAGGCAATGCGCTGATGCTCGAGACACCGTATGGCCAGGTTTTCCATACAGGCGACTGGAAGCTGGATGAAGACCCCATTATCGGTGAACCAACCACTGAAGAAGAGCTCACTGAGATGGGCGATGACGGGATACTAGCCTTGGTGTGCGATTCGACCAATGTCTTCAATCCTAAGCCTAGCGGATCCGAAGGGGCAGTCTATCAGGGTCTGCTCGATGAAGTCTCCAGACATGACGGGAAGCGGGTTCTGGTCACGACATTTGCATCCAATGTTGCCCGCCTGCAAACTCTGGGTGATATCGCGAAGGAAACCGGGCGCAGGATCTGCGTTGCGGGAAGGTCTCTCGACCGGATCATTGAAGTTTCGCAGGCCAATGGCTATCTGACCGACTTTCCAAGCCCGGTCGATTTCGATACGGCGATGCGATTGCCGCGCGGTGAGATCATGATTGTCGCGACCGGCGGACAGGGGGAGCCTCGCGCGGCCCTGTCCCGTGTGGCGGATGGCAATCACCCGATCGAACTGGTGCGCGGTGATGTGGTGCTATTTTCCAGTCGGCAAATACCGGGGAATGAAATTCCGATCGGCAAGATACAGAACAAACTCGCCGATCGCGGAATCGAGATGGTCACCGACCGGCAGAGCATGATCCATGTTTCCGGCCACCCCGGACGTCCCGAGCTGGAAGCTCTCTATGGATGGTTGCGGCCAGAGATACTGATCCCCGTCCACGGCGAAATCCGCCATATGCGCGAGCAGGTGCGGGTTGGACAGGCCGCCGGTATTGCGCATAATATTTTCCAGAAGAACGGCGATATCGTCAGGCTGGCACCTGGTAAACCTGCAAAACTGGCCGAGGTACATTCGGGACGGCTGGTTTTGGATGGTGATCTGATTGTGCCTGCGGACGGCGATTCTGTGGTCATGCGCCGCCGCCTCGCGCATAACGGTCTGGTGATTGTGGCGCTCAGCCCGTCATTACAGCCAACTATCGAGGCCTACGGATTGCCGCTGGACGAGGATTATGACGATTATCTGGCCGAGGCGAAAGCTGACATTGTCAAGGCGATCAAGGGTATAAAAGGCAGCGCGCGCAAGGATATGGGGCAAATCTTGGAAGCGGCACGTTTATCCGCACGCCGCGCCACCGTGCGCTGGAGCGGGAAAAAACCGCAGGTTAAAGTCCTGATGATCGGGGATTAAAGCAGTGGGCATTACATCAGTAATCGCAATCTATGCGCTCGTCTGGGTGATGACCGCGTTTGTTTCTCTCCCCTTCGGGATCAAAACGCATGACGAGGCAGGCATTCCCAAAGTGCCCGGTCAGGCCGACAGTGCGCCAGCAAACTTCCGACCGGGCAAATTGATGGTGCGCGCCACGCTGATTGCAGCGGTCCTCACCAGTCTATACGTGATGAATTTTCATTATGGCTGGATCGGCGTAGATGCGCTGAATGTCTTTGGGGAACCGCCAGCAACAGATGCCAATTATTCGCGTAGCCGCTGAATAGCTTGCGCAAGCGCGACATAAAGTTTTCCCATATCCGAACTCAGCAGCGTTACACCCAGGGCGTTGCCATCGCGCGTTGATAACATCGAGCGCAACATTGATTCAAAATCGTGGATGTAACGGCTCACATTCTCGCGAAATTCCAGGTCCTCATCATAAATTTCTGCAATGTCGCGCGCTTCGGTATTATCGATCAGGCGTACCGCCCGGCGGGTGAATATACCGCGATCGCCGCGCAGATATGATGCCCAGGCAATATCGGTCACTTCCGTGTCAAGCGCCTTGGACAGATCGATCGCGTTTGAATTGAGGCTTTCTGTAATGAGGGCCATCCGGCGGGCAAAATCATTGCCTACCTGTTCTTCCGCCTGCTCACGCGCATAGGCGACGCGCGTTTCCAGATTGCCGGCAAGCTCGTTCACCTTGGACAATTGATCGCGCAACTGGATCGCGGTGTCGCGGCCCGAATTGGCAGCATGGCGGGATGCCTCCTCCAGACGTGCTATCGATTCCTTCGCGCTTTCATTTAGCGTCCGGTCCAGCACTTCGCCCGTTTCCTTGCCGACATTGGCAGCCAGCGACAGAACGCTTTCGCGGACGCCCATTTCGATAGTCGCGGGTGCGTTGCGCGCGGCCTCCTCAAGTGCGGTGATGGCATCACGTAGCTGTTCCTGCGCTTTCCTGGACAGCAGGTCACTCTGCTCGTTCAATCCAGCCAGTCCGGCGGTTAATTCAGAAATGGTTTCGGCGGTCAGTGCGTTTGCCGTATCGATCTTGCCCCGCATGGCATCAACCTCTGCAATCGATGCTTGGACAGTCTGGCTGGTTTGCAGGACATAGGATGACACGTCCTGACTTTTCGTCTCCGCATCGCTGACGATGGACCGCAAATCAGCCGCCTGATCGCGTACTTGGGTCAGCCGCGCTTCGGCAGTCGACAGGGCTTCGGGCAAATTGTTTTCGCTATGCTGTACACTCGCTTGAATGAGCTCGAGCAGACGCACAGTTGCTTCAGTCAGCTCCGAAACGGCAATGTCAGTGGCGGCGAGCGTGTCCTTGCTGATCGCCAGTCTGTCTTCAAGTGCATCAGCGTTCGTGGAAAGAGAGACCGTTGCAGCATCGCTGATCGCAGCAATGTCTTCAATCGAGTGTTTCAAACTGGCCATTCGCGCGGCCACTGCTTCGCTGCGATCAGACAAAATATCGGCTTGGCTGAATTGCGCTTCGCGGCGGGTTTCCAAAACCTCATCAAGCTCTGCCAGCTGCTGAGTGAACTTGGCGAGGGCCTGTTCCTCACTGGCGGCCAGTTCTGCTCTGCGATCGGTCAGCTGCTTGGCCAGCCGTGCATCGCGCTCTGCCAGATTGGCGTCAATAGCCTGCGCCTCGTCGCGCAGTGCAAACAGCTTTGTATTGGCCGCCTCCAGTGCTTTCTTGTCGATCCGTTCGACCTCGGCGATTGCACTGGTCAATTGCTGCTTCAGCGTGGCAATGCGCTCTTGCCACAGGGCCAGAGCCTTCGTTTCACCATCCTGCACGGCTAGCGACACCGTACCAGCCTCCTCTCTGATGGCGGAGAGCCGCGCACGCAGGGAACGCAGTGCTTCTTCTTCCTCAGTCTCAAGTGCGCTGCGCGATGCAGCGAATTCTTCAGCCAGCGCACCGGCCCGGCGCCGCATCGCTGCCAATGTGTCGACTTCGCGGCAATCCAGTTCGGTGCGGTATGTTTCGCTGGCTTCCCGCAATGCTGCAAAACGGCTTTCGGTCACGTCCTCCATATGGGCCGTGCGCTGTTCAAATTCGGCCAGCAATTCGTCGATCTTCAGGCGAATTGCCTCCACCTGTGCTTCGTTGGTCTTGCCCAGCGAGCCAAGCTGCTCACAGCCAAGTGTCAACGCGCCGATCTGTTCGTTGGCAGCCTGGCCAGCGGTGCCGATTTGGTTGGACACATCGCGGGCTGAATTGGCGATAACCGGCAGGTCATCGCGCAGGCGGTCCATATTTTCCAACGCCTTGGTGCTCACGTCGGCAATTGAATCGATTTGATCCGCATTCAATGCGACCAGCGATTGCAGACGCTCTGCATGCTGGGACAGACGTTCGCTGGCGACACGCCCGACAGAATCGAGTTCGCGCGATTGGGAACTGAGAAACTCGCGCGCAAGGCTGAGCTCACGGTTCACGGTAGTCAGCCTGCTTTCTAGCAGTGCTGACTCGTGCGATAGGGTGTTGGCAATAGCCCCGAATTTTTTCGCCTCCGACCGGCTATTGCGCACTGCCAACAACCAAACTGAAACGATCAGCAATACCGGAACGGACCAGGCAATAATCCAGCCGCTCCATTGCTGCGGCGTACCGCCTTGAAGAATATCGGACTGATGAGCCCAGCCATAAAATATGGTCCATCCAGCCGCTGCCGAAATTGCCAATATTGGCGCTATCCACCCGCGGCTGCGCGGTGCAGTATCCTCATAGTCCCACGCTTCGTCAAACTCGTCTTCCAAGGCGAGCGGCGCATCCACCTCCTCTGAAGTGGCTGCAAAATGCGCGTCCTGCGCGTCCTCTGGGCCAACGGCCCTGATTTTGGTTCCCCCGGTCATACCGTCAAACTAGCAGTTTTCTACGCAGGATAAACCCCGCTTTAACCTTGCCTAGGCTAAATCGTCGAGGATGGTATATGAAAATGGCTCTTTCGATGCGACTTTGGCTGCCGCTGCGGGTGATGATCCTGCGCTGCTGGCCGAACTTCGCGGCGCTTTTAGTGAAAGTATAGCCAGGCAGATCGATTTGCTCAAACGGTCTCGCTGTGATGCCAACTGGTTGATGGCCGCCCAACGGCTGAAAGGCGTGGCGGCAAGCTTTCACGCTCAGCCATTGATTACGTTGGCGAATGACGCCATCGAGACTGTGCCGGGTGATCCGGCAGTCATTCGCCGCATCGAACGTTTCTATGCGGACTTTTGCGCTGTGTAATTTTGATAGTGGCCAGCCGCTTGGCAGGCAGAACTTGACCCACTAGCAAGGCGGTTTCCAGTGAGGCTATATACCAAGCCTTCATATCGGGAGCGTGCGTGTGCTGGTCGCCTTATTATCGTCTCAACAAAGCATCTCTGGCGACTTTCCCGGAGAGATTTCGATACCGTGCAGTGCAGTTCGTATCGGCGGACGAACCGTTCTGTCGCGACAAGTCGATTTTGCGCTGAGTGCAGGGTGTGAACGGATCATCTGCCTGACCCAAGGCCTGACACCTGAATTGCTAGAGGCTCAGCATGTTGCCGAGAAAGCAGGCGCCGTTTTTCATTCAATGCGGACAGCAATTAATCTATCCGGGCTTGTCAGCATGGCAGATGACGTATTGGTTATTGCTGACGGACTGGTCTTTGATGCAGCCGCAGGCGCCGCGTGTATTGGTCCGCACCGCACCGTGTTGACGCTTCCCGCCGATAATGCGGTCAGCTTGGGTTTTGAGCGCGTTGATCAGGATCGCGCGTGGGCCGGGTTAATGGTAATCGCTGGGGCATTGGTGGAAAAACTCGTCGAACTGCCAGATGATGTGGATCCGCAGTCCAGTTTGCTCCGGTTGGCTTTGCAAAACGGCACGCGCTGCGCCGCATTGCCCGCAAAGATAGTGGCACAGCAGCATTGGGCAATAATTAGGTCGGCTGATGCTGCAAGGGCGTATGAGCATCAATGGCTTGCAGAACATGGACGTGTTGCGCCGCTTGCCGCCCCGGTAAATCTGTTTGCTGATAGAGCAGCACTGATGACCGTGCGCAAGCATCCCAAAGCAGGTCTTGCGGCTCTATCGGGCTATCTGATCAGTATGCTATCGGCGGGGGCCGGCGCGCTGTCGGCCTTTTTCGGATATATCACGCTCGGGCTTGGATTGGTGTTTATCGCAGCATTTTCAGCCCGCTTTGCAGGTTCTCTGGCCCATGCACTGAGGCAAAAGACGCGCGGTGCGCAGGCGGTATCTGGCATAATTCGAGCCGTGATTATCGATATCACGATCATATTTCTATGTGCTGCCGCTGTTCCGGAAGCTGACCAGATTGGCGCCGGTTTTGCCGCGCTTATGCTAATCGGGTTGCTGCATATGGTGCAGTTTACAGCCGGGGGGGACCGGTGGCAGATGGTGCAGGCTGCCGCTGACGATCGCGCGGTGCTGGTCGCTTGTCTATTTGCGGCCAGCCTCTCGGGTCTTTTGCTGCCCATCTTGCAAGCGATAACGCTTCTATTCCTCATGTTGCTGATGTTGCAGAAGTATGATGCACGGCTAACGCCCGCTTAACCAAGGCGAGGTAAGAGGGGCGAATGAGCGATTTTGCCAGCCAAGAGAATATGCAGCTCCCCATCGAGGATGTTCTGCGCGCTGAACTGGCGCAGGGCGATATCGTATTGGGCACGGTCGCGCCAATCTTGGGTCACTTGGTCACCAATACCGCAAACTCGCTATTCAACGATCACATAGTTGCACAAATCAGGGGTATGGCGACAAGTGTTGCCCGTCAGTTGCTATCCGCAGAAGCTGTTGCGGCTGAAGAGACCGATCCATTGACATTTATTGCTGCGCGGCAGGAACGTCTTGCGACCGACCTGCTGGCTGACAGCGCGTTTCTCTCGCATTGCCACGCTCTGACGATCGAGATGCAACTGGCTGTCCGGCTGGAACGACGCAGCGCCATCGATCCTGTGCTGTCACCATTATTACAGGCGCTCATTTCCTCCGATGATGCCGATACTGCGAGTGCCGCTATGGCGGCGCTCACAGCCCAGGCACGCTTCGTGCAGCAGCATAAGCGTATGGAGCTGTCGATCAATGATGTGCCTGGCGACCAGTTCCACGCTGCATTGCTGGCATGGCGCAATCACGCAAGGGAGGGTGCCGAAACGGCGACCGAAAAGGCCGAAGCACAATTGCGATCAGCCTATGACGAAGCTTCAAGCCGCCTGGGTCTGTTGTCACGGCTGGTTTCGGGCATGGGAAACGGATCATTGGCAGCCTTATCCTTAAGCCATGCAGGTGTGGCGATTTTCTTGTCAGCGTTGGCAAAGAACGCGGGGCAGGACCGCAATCTGACCGCACTGGGCACCAATGACCGGCAGGTGGGCCGCCTGGCGCTGACATTGCGCGCAGCGGGCCTTACGCACGATCAAGTAGAAGAGCAGTTCGTTTACCTGCATCCTGATGTTGTATTGCCACAGGGATTTGACATGCTGCGCACCGATCGTGCGGCGGAAATCCTGGCGGAATCCGCCACGCGGACGGTGGGCTAGATATGGGCGCTTTGTCAGGATCCTTCATTGCCCGGGCACAAACCGATGCCGACAACAACCTGGTACAGGCGCAGGAGCCATTAGCCACCTTGCAGGTACAGTGCGGCGGCACAATGCCCGGCGTGATTGCGATACCAGAGCTGCACGCATTGGTGGCCAAAGCGCAGGCTGCGCAACTGCGGCTCGCGCGCACAGTCACAGCGTATAATGGTGAGGAAATCATCACCGCTTGGGTGGAGGCGGCGCCAAGCGGGAAGAATGACGGATGTTGCTTTATTGGTGTTGTCAACTGGCAGGCAGAGGCCGTACCGGCAGATACCGATGCAGCGCAACTGGCGCGCAAGCAGGACATTGATCAATCCGCTGCCGAATTAACGCTAAGGCTTGATGCCAAGCAGTGCATTCTCAGTGTGGAGAGCGAGGCACGCGATTTGGCCGATATAACGGCGCGAATGCGTCAATCACGCGGCAAGCCGTGGACTGATCTGGTTACTTTGCCTGGTAGTACCCACACACAGCCGCTGCATTGGCGTTTGCTTGATGGTGCAGAATGCACAGTCGAAGGGTCCGACCGCGTCTGGAGCGTAAGCCTGGTTCCGCTTGGCCAACCCGAACCGGGTAGTCGCGGCTTTGATCTTTATCTGGTTGCCGATCGTCCGCTGGTTGACCGGCGCAAGACGAGCAAAACCGTTGAGCCAGCCACGATGCACTCGATCGGGCGTGATCTCTCGCCCGTATTGCGCCAGCCGATTGCCAGAATCATTGCCAACGCGGAAACAATCCGCGCGAAAATGGCGGGGCCGCTTGCGGAAGAGTACAGCAATTATGCAGCTGACATTGCCGCTGCTGGCCAACATCTTATGGGGCTGATTGAGGACCTGTCCGATCTGGAAGTGGTCGAATCGGAAAGCTTCGTGACTGCCCCCGATCAAATTGATCTGGTGGATGTTGCGCGGCGCGCGGTCGGAATACTTGCGGTGCGGGCCCAAGAAAAAGATATCGAACTGCGCGCTCCGGATGCTGACCAGAAAGCGCCTGCAACGGCCGAGTTTCGCCGGGTATTGCAAATTCTGTTGAATATCATGACCAATGCGATCCGATATTCACCAGATGGATCGCCGGTGGACATCGTGGCGGTTCCAACACGTTTTGGCGCACGCATTATGATTAGCGATCAGGGACCGGGTCTAAGCGCGGAGCAACAGGCGGTCATTTTCGAGAAGTTTGAACGTCTAGGGCGCAGCGGCGATGGCGGGTCGGGCCTGGGTTTGTATATTTCACGCCGGATTGCCCGGGCAATGGGCGGAGATCTGACAGTAGAAAGCGCGCCCGATGAAGGCGCGCGCTTCATACTGGACTTGCCAGCCTCCCGTTAGTGCCCATCCATACGGATCACATGCTAGGCAACCGGCCTTCGGACAAACGCCCGGGCCTCTGTGACGTTGCAGAAAATCACCGGCGTTGCTGTATTTTTTGCATGAACATTCAGCGCGAACAGAGCCGAAAAGCGAAAGATTTACCCGAAAATACAGATTTGGTCGAGGATGCACTACCTGCGGCCAAACAGCTCTCAAACGCCGACCCTCAAAACAGAATTTTCGATGTCATGATCTGATCGTAAACCTGATCACCTTTTGCTGACGGGAATATAGTCGCGCTCTGTCGGGCCGGTGTATAGCTGGCGCGGACGACCGATGACCTGAGCCGGATCGGAAATCATTTCGTTCCACTGCGCGACCCAGCCAACCGTACGGGCCAGAGCGAACAGGGCGGTAAACATTGTCGTCGGGAAACCGATTGCCGACAAGATCACGCCTGAGTAGAAATCGACGTTTGGAAACAGTTTCTTCTCTTTGAAATAATCATCATTGAGCGCCATTTCTTCAAGTTGAAGAGCAACTTCAAAGACCGGATCGGTCACGTTCAGCGCGTCAAATACTTCACGAACGGTTTTCTGCATCACGGTCGCGCGGGGATCGTGGTTTTTGTACACGCGGTGGCCAAAGCCCATCAGGCGGAATGGATCGTTTTTATCTTTCGCCCGCTCAATATAATGCGGAATACGATCAGGAGTGCCAATTTCGCGTAGCATATTGAGCGCCGCTTCGTTTGCCCCGCCATGTGCCGGTCCCCACAGGCAGGCAATACCCGCTGCAGTACAGGCAAACGGGTTCGCCCCCGACGAGCCAGCCAAACGCACCGTTGATGTGGATGCGTTCTGTTCGTGATCTGCATGCAGAATGAAAATTTTATCCATCGCGCGCTCAACTGCCGGAATAACTTCGTACTCCTCTGCGGGCACGCCAAAGGTCATGCGCAGGAAGTTGCCGGTATAGGATAGCGAATTGTCAGGATGCATAAATGGCTGACCGATCGAATATTTATACGCCATTGCGGCAATCGTCGGCATTTTCGCGATCAAGCGGTGGCTGCTGATCTTACGGTGTTCCGGGTCAGAGATGTCAGTGCTGTCGTGATAAAAGGCTGACAATGCGCCTACAACCCCGCACATAATCGCCATCGGGTGGGCATCTCGGCGAAATCCCTGATAGAACTGACGGAGCTGATCGTGCAGCATCGTGTGCCGTGTGATGGTATAGTTAAAGTCATCAAGCTCTTCACCCGATGGCAATTCACCATTGAGCAGCAGATATGCGGTTTCCATGAAGCTGGAATGTTCCGCCAATTGGCCAATCGGATATCCGCGGTGAAGCAGAACGCCTTCATTACCGTCAATATATGTGAGCGCGCTTTCGCAACTGGCGGTTGATTTATATCCCGGATCGAACGTGAAAGCGCCGGTCGTGCCGTAAAGCTTGCGAATGTCGATGACATCGGGTCCGACGCTGCCTTGCAAAACCGGAAACTCTTGAGTTTGTCCGTTCAATTCCAGTTTCGCCTGAGTATCAGCCACGTTTATTCTCCTTGGGTCCGGGTGGATTTCGCGTGTCCGTTCAGCCGTGACTTGGCGAAACTGCCTGAGCGTTTATTCGCGCAAGAGCTTCGTCTCGTCCGAGCAGGACCAGCACATCGAAAATCCCGGGTGACGTTGTCGTTCCGGTGAGCGCGGCTCGCATGGGCTGCGCTATTTTGCCGAAGCCCAGTTCGAGCTCCGCTACAAGTGCTTTCGTACTGGCTTCGAGAGCGTCGAATGTCCAGTCATTTTGTTCGCTCAGCCGCGCTGAAACTTGCCAGAGGTATGCGCGGCCTTCGTCGGTAAGCATCGTGGCCGCTTTGTCGGTCATATCGAGCGGTAAAGTCGCGAATAAGAAACTGGCCCCGGTGATCAGATCATCAAGCGTTTTTGCCCGCTGCTTGAGTACAGGCATGGCCCGCTCAAGGAGGTCGACGTCTGTCTGATCTGTACGTCCGGCTTCATCGGCCGCCAGCTGCGCGAGGCGCCTATCATCCGCCAAGCGAATATAATGACCGTTCAAATTTTCCAGCTTTTTCAGATCAAAGCGTGAAGGGCTTTTGCCGACCCCGTTCAAGGTGAACAGCTCTACCGCTTGTTGCCGATCAATCTCCTCAAGGTCACCGTGGGCCCAGCCAAGCCGCAGCAGATAGTTGCATAATGCCTCAGGCAATATGCCCATCTCATCGCGGTAGGCACCAACGCCTAGTGCGCCATGACGTTTGGAAAGCTTCGCCCCATCAGAGCCGTGGATCAGGGGAATATGGGCATAGGCTGGGTCTGGCCAACCGCCCTCAATCGCGTCCATCGCGCGGTAGATTGGCAATTGGCGGAAGGCGTTGTTCAAATGGTCATCACCGCGGATGATATGGGTGCAGCCCATATCGTGATCATCGACAACAGCGGCGAGCATATAGGTTGGCGTACCGTCGGCGCGCACAATAATGTAATCGTCAATTTCCGCATTCTCTACCCAGACATCACCCTGGACCATATCGCTGATCTTGGTTCGGCCGCTGGCCGGCGTCTTTATGCGGATGGTAAATGCAGCGCCCTCTGGTGCCTCGGCAGGGTCCCGATCACGCCACTGGCCGTTATAGAGCAGCGGTTGTTTGGACTCACGCTGTTCGGCGCGCATGGCTGCGAGTTCGTCTGGCGTGGCATAACACCGATAGGCATGACCGTGTTCAAGCAGGATTCCGGCGATTTCGGCGTGCCGTTCGACGCGGGCGGACTGAAATACCGGCTCTTCATCATAATCAAGACCGAGCCAGTCCAGCCCATCAAGTATCGCGTCGATGGCTTCATCAGTGGAACGCTTTTTATCGGTGTCTTCGATACGTAGAAGCGCCTTGCCGCCATAATGCCGGGCAAATAACCAATTGAATAAAGCCGTGCGTGCCCCCCCAATATGCAGAAACCCGGTAGGCGACGGTGCGAACCGAGTGACAACGTTACCCATATCATGATCAGTTTTACTTGCCATAGACCGCTATTTCCTATCCAATTCGCGGTATGGCGACCGGCAATACACATGTACCCTTTGACAAGAACACTCAACAGGTGCGTAGTAGCGCGGCAGCCAGCGAAAATGCTGCAGTGCAGCACCCTTGGCTCAGACTGCTGCCATTGTCCAGTTCTGGCGATATTATCGAACGGTTTCTCGAAAATTCCGGGTTCGATAGGGGGCCGTGGCTGACAGTCGCATTTGCCAGCGGTATTTCTGCGTGGTTCATTCTTGATGCGCCTTGGCAATGGACTGCTGCGATTGGCATAGCCGCTTTATTGGCATTGGCCGCGCTGGCGGCATGGCGAGATGCCGACGAGCAGCGTACGCAGATACGCTCCGCCGTCATTGCTGTCTCGGTTCTCTTTGCATTGGGGGTTATGGTCATATGGGTGCGCTCTGAAATCGTCGGGGCGGAGCCTCTGGACCGGGCGCAGGTCAGCATGCTTGATGCCCGCATCTTGTCTCGTGATGAACAGCCGGCGCGTGACCGGGTAAGGTTAATTCTCGCGATGCGGGATGCAGAAAGCGCCGCCGCGCGCAAAATTCGTGTGAATGTTCCCCTGGCTCAGGACCGCCCGGAATTTGCCGAGGGAGCGCGCATCCGCTTGCGTGTCCGCTTAATGCCGCCTGCGCCGCCAATGCTGCCTGGCGCCTATGATTTTTCGCGCGCAGCATGGTTTCAGGGGCTTGCTGCAACCGGCTCTGTCCTGGGGGAGATCCAGGTTATCGAGACGGCGGCGAAGCCTGAATTGCTCGCGGAAACCCAGCGACAATTGGCAGGCCATGTTCGCAGCCAGCTAAGCGGATCTGCAGGGGCAATCGCCGCCGCACTGGTGAGCGGCGATCGGGGCGCGATCAGCGATGCGGATGAAGAAGCGATGCGCGATTCGGGATTGACCCATCTGTTATCTATAAGCGGTCTGCATGTCAGCGCGGTGATTGCTGCCGCGTATCTGCTGGCCATCAAGACGCTGGCCCTGTTTCCCTATATTGCGCTGCGCTGGCGTTTACCGATTGCCGCCGCTGCGATCGCTGCGTTGGCGGGCATCGGCTACACTCTGCTTACCGGCGCCGAGGTACCGACCGTGCGGAGCTGCATTGGCGCCGTGCTCGTCCTGGTTGCGCTAAGTTTGGGCAGAGAGGCGCTGTCACTGCGGATGGTTGCGGCAGCAGCATTCTTTGTCCTGCTGCTATGGCCAGAGGCATTGGTGGGGCCGAGTTTCCAGATGAGCTTCGCCGCCGTGTTGGCGATTGTTGCGCTTCATAACTCCCAGCCGGTCAAAACCTTTCTGGCCCCGCGCGAAGAGAGCTGGCTTGCCAGAACCGGCCGAAGAGCGTCGATGCTTCTCCTCACGGGGCTGGTTATTGAAATAGCATTGATGCCGATAGTGCTGTTCCATTTTCACCGTGCCGGTGTGTATGGCGCGTTTGCTAACATGATCGGTATTCCGCTGACCACATTTGCTTCCATGCCGCTCATTGCGGTTTCATTACTGCTTGATGTAATCGAGTGGGGAGAGCCAGCGTGGTGGCTTACTGGAAAGTCGTTAGATCTGCTTATTGGGGTCGCGCATTTCACTGCTTCTCGGCCCGGGGCCGTAAAATTGATGCCAGATATGGCCGGACCGATTTACGCCATGTTTTTGGCGGGCGCGCTGTGGCTTGCCTTGTGGCGCGGAACGGTCCGGCTGTGGGGGGTATTCCCGGCGGCCCTTGCTATGCTGGTGTTTGTGCTTCAGCCCCCGCCAGACATCCTGATCTCCGGTGATGGTCGTCATGTCGGGATTGCAGGAGAAGGACAGCGGTTGCTGGTTTTGCGCGACACTCGCAGCACATATACCCGCGATAATCTGCTCGAATTGGCCGGAATGGGCGGCCAACCCATACCGCTCGACCAATGGAGCGGCGCCCGGTGCAGTCGTGACTTCTGCGCGCTGACCATCGATCGTGACGGAAAAGCGTGGCACATTTTGATGGCGCGCAGCCGCGACCGGATTGAATCGCGCGCATTAGCTGCCGCATGTGAGCGGGCCGATATTGTGGTTGCCGACAGATATCTGCCGCGCTCGTGCAGACCCAAATGGCTTAAGGCGGATCGGCGGTTGCTGGATAAAACCGGCGGTCTGTCAATCAATCTGGTACGAGAAAATATTCGTTCTGTATCTCAGTCGATGGGGCAACACGGGTGGTGGCACAGCGAACCGCGATAAGGCCGTTCGCTGCGTATCATTCCGTTTTTTTAATGATAGCGGCGCAAAAGGCCCGCGAGTTTGCCCTGAACTTCCACCTGCCCAGGCTGATAGATTTGCGGAGAGTAAGTCGAATTGGCTGGATCAAGACGAACCATTCCCGCATCGCGGTGCAAATATTTTAGCGTAGCTTCTTCATTATCAACCAGCGCCACTACGATTTCTCCATCGCGGGCCGTGCTGGTACGTTTAATGAGCGCAAAATCGCCATCAAAGATACCGGCTTCAATCATCGAATCGCCTGACACTTCCAAGGCGTAATGATCCCCTGGACCGAGCAGCGCCGCCGGAACCGGTAAACTGCTCTGTCCTTCAAGTGCCTCTATCGGCGCGCCAGCGGCGATCCGGCCATGCAGGGGTAGTTCAATGACATCATTGGCGGGTTCAGGCTGCGCCATCGTGGACGCTGGGATACGCACGACGGAGGCGGTTGTCAGATCATTATCAGCCGCCGGGGCAACGGCGGCAGGCAGCGCGTCTTCCGGATTTTTCAAAACTTCGAGAGCGCGTGCCCGATTGGGTAAACGGCGGATAAAGCCGCGCTCTTCCAAAGCCGAAATCAACCGGTGCACGCCTGATTTGCTTTTCAGATCGAGCGCGGATTTCATTTCCTCAAACGAAGGCGAAATACCGGTTTCTTCCAGACGCTGCTGGATGAACCGGATGAGTTCGTGTTGCTTTGCGGTCAGCATGGAGAATTGCTCCTTAGTCGCACATGTCTGTTCGAACGTCAAAATGCGAACGAATACAGAACAATTAGGCAACCTTTGCCGCGAAGTCAAGCAATCCCGACGTTTTAGAAAGGGTATATTGGAACGTCTGTTCCCATTGTGGCGCTGCCGCAATTTTCGGGACGCTCGATAAAGGCGTTGGCAGATGCGAGCGCGCGCAGGGCGCTGCTATCCTGCTCAGCAATCGGGGTGACCCGGCTTCCGTCCCATATCCCTCTGACGAATTCGCGGCGCGGACCGCCCGGGGGCAGGGTGTCTGCCAATGTTGCGCTCAGCTTTTGGGGCATCGGCGATGGCGACCCCGCCATCTGTTTCAACAGGGGAAGCAAAAACAGAAATGCTGTGGTAAAGCTGGACACGGGATTACCGGGCAAACCCAAGATAATCTGCCGTCCGCGTTGCGCCACCAGCAGGGGTTTGCCCGGTTTGATCGCGACCCGCCAAAATGCAATTTCTGCACCGAATTGCTTGAGTGCGGGTTGGACAAGATCATAGTCGCCAACCGATGCGCCGCCGCTGGTGACGATAATATCGGCATTGCGCGCTGCATCCAGCGCCGCGCCTAACGCGCTTACCGTGTCTTCCACTGGACCAATTATATCTGTTTTACGGGTTAGCCCCTCGCACAGTGCGGTAAGCATTGCATTGTTGCTGGCCGGGATGGCAGATAGCCCCGCTTGCGCAGGGTCGGCGACCAATTCATCTCCCCCTTCGATCAAGGCAAGCGATGGCAAGCGCATCACCTCAAGCACTCCGTGTCCCGCGCTGAGAGCCAGGGCAATCTGGGCAGGACCGATCCGCGTGCCCGCAGCCAAAATGCGATCGCCAGTATGAAAGTCGAAACCTGTTTGGCGTATATAGTGTCTGTCGGGCGGCGAGGAGAGGGCGCCGATCGTTGCGCCATCGGTTCGCGCATCCTCTTGTATCAGAACTCGGTCTGCACCTTTTGGCATGGCCGCACCGGTGGAAATGCGGACGGCCTGAGCGTGCTGCACGATACCGGTAAACGGTTTCCCGCACCGGCTTTCACCGATGATCCGCCACGGGCCGCTGCCAGATATGGCATAACCGTCCATTGATGATAGATCTGTTGGGGGCTGTGTTCGCTGCGCGGCAAGTGCCTGCGCCAGATACCGGCCATTCGCCTCAGCAGTAATAACCGTTTGCGTGCCGGGGGTAGCCGCGAGCGCCAGCAGCTTTTTCTGGGCATCATGCAAAGAAAGCGGTTCGGGCACGGTCGCCAGCGGTTTCATCGATCGGCTGCGTGCCAGTCGCGCGATTTGCCGCCGGTCTTTGAAACCAGCTTTATTTCGCCAACTATCATGTCTTTATCAAGGGCTTTACCCATATCATATAAGGTCAGCAGGGCGACCGATACCGCAGTCATCGCCTCCATCTCGGCACCGGTTTTTGCTGTAAGCGAGACGGTCGCGTTCACCTCGATCGCGTTGTCTTTTAGCGCGAAATCAACTGTTACTCTATCCAGAGCGAGCGGGTGGCATAGGGGGATAAGCTCGCTGGTTTTTTTCGCTGCCATGATACCAGCGATGCGCGCTGTGCCCAGGACATCGCCTTTTGGGGCGTTACCTGACCGAATCGCTTCCAATGCATTGGCGGACATTCGGATAACGCCGGATGCAGTCGCTGTTCGCAGCGTTTCAGCCTTGCCGCCGACGTCCACCATTCGGGCCGATCCGCTATTGTCGAGGTGAGTGAGGGCGCTCATAGGTTCAGCAGCTTCCTGGTTGCTGACACGATATCATTCTGCCTCATCAGGCTTTCACCGACCAGAAAGTTTCGTACGCCGCATTCTTCCAGCCGCAGACAATCCGCATGGGCCGAAAGGCCGCTTTCGCTCACAATCAGCGCATCTTGCGGGGCAAGTGGCAATAACCGTTCGGTTACGGCCAGATCGGTTACAAAGCGTTTCAGGTCGCGATTGTTAATGCCGATCAATCGCGATTGCAGATGAACAGCGCGTTCGAGCTCGGCTTCGTCATGCACCTCCACCAGCACATCCATTCCGTAATGCAGAGCTGCCTCTTCAATATCTGCCATTTCCGGATCGGTTAATGCTGCCACGATAATCAGAATTGCATCGGCGCCGATTGATCGCGCCTCTGCCACTTGCCACGGGTCGACCATGAAATCCTTGCGCAGTACCGGCAATCTGCAGGCATTGCGCGCAGCGATGAGATATGATTCATGACCTTGAAAATAGGGCGCATCGGTCAGCACCGACAGGCATGCCGCACCGCCTCTCTCATAGGCTGCGGCGTGATTGGCAGGGTGGAAGTCCTCGCGGATCAAGCCTTTGGACGGAGAGGCTTTCTTGATTTCCGCAATTAATCCAAACCCGCCTTGAGATTTCGCGCGCAGGGCATCGGTAAACCCGCGCGGTGCGGTTTGCTGCTGTGACAGCGCCTCAAGATCAGCAATTGACCGGGCCGCTTTGCGAGTAGCCACTTCTTCGCGTTTGACGGAACAGATTTCATCAAGCTTGTTCATTGCGCCATCGCAATCCAGCGGCCTAGCAAGTCTTTGGCGGCGCCCGTATCAATCGATTGACGCGCCATGTCAGCGCCATCGGTCCAGCTATCGGTTACACCGGCCACAAGGAACGACGCGGCTGCGTTAAAAATTACCGCATCGCGGTATGCGCCCGGCTCGCCGTTCAGCAGGGCCGTCAGCGCCGCCGCATTAAACACTGCATCATCCCCTTGGATCGCGGCTATGGGTGCAGCGGCAAGGCCCACTTCGCCGGCGTCTTTGCGCTTCATGACAAAGCTGTTACCGCGCACATCGGCAATTTCATTGCCCCCGGCCAGGCTAAGCTCGTCGAGCCCCTCATCACCCGACACGATCATCGTGCGCTCTGTTCCCAAAGCGGCTTTGGCGGCGGCATAAATCGGGACATATGCGGGGCGGGCAATGCCGATCAACTGCGACTTTACGCCAGCCGGATTGGATAATGGGCCCATCAAGTTGAAGATCGTGCGGCGACCAAGTTTCTTCCGGATCGGTTGAATACGGCCCATTGCGGGATGGTGATTTTTCGCAAACAGAAAACAGATACCGATTTCGGCGAGTGATTTTTCCGCCGTCCGTCCCGCAGCATCCATGTCAAGGCCAAGCGCCTCCAGCGTGTCCGCCGCGCCCGATTTGGACGAAGCCGCGCGATTGCCATGTTTGGCGACTGGTATACCCGCTGCGGCGACTACCAGAGAGACAGCGGTCGATACGTTGAGCGTGTGATGACCGTCACCCCCGGTGCCGCAGACATCTATCGCATTATCGGGCGCAGCCACCGGAATCAGCCGCGCACGTAACGCTCTGGCAGCGCCAGCGATTTCTGCGCCAGTTTCGCCGCGATCGGATAGGTCGATCAGAAACCGGGCAATTTCCTCTTCCGATGTTTCACCGTCCAGCAAGGTACCGAATATAGTTTCGGCATCCGTTTCGCTCAGGACAGCATCGGCTGCGGGAAGGGTCTTCATGGATAGTCTTTCGGCGTTATTCCGCAAATTCGGAGGAAATTGGCGAGCAGAGCATGACCATGTTCGGTCGCGATACTCTCGGGATGAAATTGCACGCCGTGAATGGGCAAGGATGCGTGGCGCAAACCCATAATGCAATCCTCGTCATGTCCTTCCGTGCTGCTGGTGGCATTTACCGCCAGGCTGTCCGGTGCATCCTGTACAATGAGCGAATGGTACCGGGTCGCGGTATAGGGTGAGGGCAAACCGGCAAACACCCCGGACCCGTCATGCGTGATCGGCGAAGTTTTGCCATGCATCAAACCGCCGCGCACCACCGTGCCGCCAAAATGTTGCCCGATGGACTGATGGCCCAGGCAAACGCCAAGCATTGGCCTTTCGGCATCGGCGCAAGCGGCAACCAGATCCAGGCTCACGCCCGCTTTATCGGGCGTGCATGGACCGGGCGAAATGAGATAGCCCGCCGCGCCATATGCGATCGCCTCCCTCGCAGTGATTGCATCATTGCGTTCGACACGCACATCCGCGCCCAGCTCCATCAGATAATGGACCAGGTTGAAAGTGAAGCTATCGTAATTGTCGATAACCAGAATGGTGGGATTGCTGTGCATCACGTCTGCCGCGCTACTCGCGGTTCTCTATCACAATCAAGGGGCCGAGCGCGGCGCCTGCGTCCATCCGGCCGGTCGCGGGGTCCCACAAGGCGGACACATTGCCATCAAGGAAGAGCGCATTGGGCACTTTAAGCTCGTCGCGATAAAAGCGCGCCAAGACGCCAAAGGAAAGTGGAGCATTGGCAATGACGAAATGCGCGCGCCCATCTGTGCCAATGCCGACGCCGTTACGGATCGCTTTGGAGGGCCCGTTATCTGCTATTTTTGGATGCAGCTTTCCATCTATGACGAGCATCGGGCCGGACTGCGTGCCGAAATCGGGCCTGTCTCCGATCATCCTGTAAAAATAATCGGATGTATGAACTTGCCATGTGCCGCCCGTGCCAAAAAATACCCCGTTTGGCATAAGATGGAAGTTCCCCGGCCCATCGCTGCGATTAAGTTCCTTTGTGCGGTTCCTGTTCTGGACGTAGTAGCCGATAGGCTTGCCTTCACCGTTAAACATTCCGCCATTTACGGCAAAGGCGACCGATTTTGCATCTGCACCGCGTGAGGATGCGAGTTTGGACAGGCTGCGATAGGGCTTACCATCTGCGCCTGACAGAGCTGTGACAATACGGTGTATGGCGGGATCGGCAGTACAATGCGTCAGCAGGACCTGTTCAAAGGTGACATCCCGGCAAACGGATGCGCGTTCGCTCTGTTCTGTTTCTTCGATGGCGCCTGTGTCATCAGCCTTGTTCTGCGGTGCTTGCCCGGGAATATCTTCCGCGACGCCGCTGCCAATTTCGGTCCGCAGAACGGGCTGGCCCTCAGGCTCCTGATTGCAACCGGCAAGCAACAGAACGGGCGTTAACAACGGTAATAGGAGTGATCGTTTCATCTTCATTGGCCAAATCCTGGCTCGCCCGCAATACGCGCGGCCTCCTGAGCTGCGGCGAACAACGCGCCGGCTTTCGCCTCGCATTCGCGCTGCTCATATTCAGGCTTGCTGTCCGCCACAATACCTGCGCCCGCTTGGACATGAAGAATACCATCCTTCACCACACCTGTGCGCAAAACTATGCAGCTATCAACCGATCCATCGGGTGCAAAATACCCAACCCCGCCCGCATACGCCCCGCGCGTTTCCGGTTCCAGTCCGGCAATAATCTCGCACGCCCTGATTTTCGGGGCGCCGCTGACTGTGCCCGCAGGAAAGCCTGCAAACATGGCATCAAGCGTATCGTGGTCCGACGACAGAGTGCCGACAACATTACTGACGATATGCATGACGTGGCTGTAACGCTCCACACAGAAACTGTCAGTCACCTCGACAGAGCCGCATGTTGCAACGCGCCCTACATCATTGCGGCCAAGGTCGAGCAACATTAAATGTTCGGCCAGTTCCTTCGGATCATTCAGCAGGCTCGCCTCGGCAGCAAGGTCTGCCTCCTCGTCCGCGCCGCGAGGGCGCGTTCCGGCGATGGGACGGATTGTAACCTTGCCATCTCGCACCCGTACCAATATTTCAGGGCTCGATCCGACCACGGCAAATCCGGGCAGGTCCAGGAAGTAGAGAAACGGAGAAGGGTTTACTCGCCGCAATGCCCGGTACAGCGAAAGCGGCGGCAGCGGAAACGGGCAGGTAAAACGCTGCGCCAGAACGACCTGGAAAATATCGCCTGCTTCGATGTAGGATTTTGCCTTGCTGACCATAGCGGCATAATCACCTTCGGCCATCGTTGGCTGAAGCGACATTTCCGGCAGGTCTGCGGATTGACTGGCGGCAGGCGCAGGCTGCCCCAACCGGCGAATAGTGTCATCGATCCTGTCGGCGGCGCGTGCAATCGCTTGGGATGGATCAGTGCCGGCTGTATGCCACAGCGGTGCAACCGCGAACATAACTTCGCTCAAGCTATCAAATATCAAGATCACGGTCGGGCGTACAAATAGCATGTCAGGTAACGCCAGATCGCTATCAGGCGCCCGCGGAAGTTTTTCTACCAGGCCGATTGTTTCATACCCGAAATACCCGACCAGACAGGCAAGGGCAGGGGGTAATCCACCTGGCACATCAATCCGGCAGCTTTCCACCAGAGCGCGCAGAGCAGGCAGGCTGGTTTCACGACACAGTTCAAAGGCATTCCGGTCATTCTGCCAATTGGGATTGATTGCCGCCTGTGTTCCTGCGGCGCGGAACACCAGATCAGGATCAAGCCCCAGCAAGCTGTAACGCCCGCGAACTTCGCCTCCTTCGACCGATTCGAGCAGAAAATCTCCGCGCCCCTCGCTGATCAGTTTGACTGCTGCCCCAACGGGGGTTTCGGTATCTGCAATTATCTTGCGCCACACCAATGTATGCTCCCCTGCGGAGAGTTGCGCGTGCGCGGTCTCTGCATTGAGCGGCCCGTGGGTGTGCGGCGAAGGCATTGGGCGACCGATCGCCCTTAATTTTCGCCGGTCAATTGGCGGCGTACGGCGTCAATCGCGTTCTCATTGCGCTCCGAACCCATTTCCGCGATGATCGCAGCACGGAGCTGGTCACTATATTCGCGGCCAATCGCTTGCGCCAGGTCCGCTTTGGTTTGCGTGAAAATCGGATCATCAGACGCAATCGTACCGGCTTCAATGTCAGCAAGACTAACTATGAACCACCCTCCGCTGCGCGGCGCTTCCAGACGTTTTGTAGTGCCTTCTGCCATGCTGAACATAAGTGCCAATGGTGGCGGCACCTGGCGGCCCTGCGCAGCGAGTTGCTCGCGGGTTAAGTTCACGCTCTCGGCAGGCGGTAGATTGACGTCTTCGGCATTCATGGCAGCGGACAGGCTGGAGCCGCCTGACACACGCTTGAGAATGCGGTCAGCGGCGGCCTTCGCCGCTTTTGATCCTTGGGACAGGCGATAGGCCAGTTCGACACGCTGCCGAATTTCAGAGAGCGGCGCGGCTGCAGATTCCGTGATCGCAGTAACTTCGAATATCAGAAAGGTTTCCCCCGGGACAACTTCGGCCAGCTGGGGTTCGCTTTCTTCCATCTGGAATGCGGTCTGGAGCGCGGGTGCCACGATGTCCGCGATGCGCTCCTGACCGTTATCATATACCACACCTGCACCTGTTACGGCTTTGGTCGTGACGATATCTGCGCCGATCTGCTTGGCAATATCTGCCAGCGACACGCCGTCTTCAACCTGTTCTTCAACGCGGGCTGCAAGGTCATTCAACGCTTTACGACGTTTTTCTTCGCGTAGAGCGGCGGTAATCTCGCTGCGGGCCTGTTCCAGGTTGCGGCCGGCCTTGCGCTCAATCGCGTCAATTCGGGCAATATGGAAGCCCAGACCGCTGCGGGCAGGGGCGGCGATGCGGCCGCGCTCTGCACCGAAGACTGCTTGCGCAACAGCGGCAGACGTCTGGGCGGTAAGTTGTTCCTGTGTTACCGGTCCGATATTGGCGGTCTGCAAGCCCGCTTCGCGTGCCGCCGCTTCTAGTGATGTCCCAGCATGAACCCGGTCACGGATGGATTGCGCCGCAGCCTGCGTCGGCACGATCATCTGGGTAATTGTGCGCGATTGGCTAGGGGCATATTGCGCGCGGTTCTGTTCATATCTGGCGGCGATTTCCTCATCGCTAGGGTCGATATTATCGCTGACCGCGTCATCGCCAAACGCGGCATAGCGCAGAACGCGGCGTTCCGGGCGGATGTAATCGCCGCGCGTTTTTTCGTAAAATGCCTGAATTTGCGCATCCCCGGCCTCCTTTTCCGACACAAAGGCAGTGGATGGAATGACGCCGATTGATCCCTGACGGCGTTCCTTCAATAATGAGGCATATTGCTGGGCAAACGCGTCAGGCGTGGCTGCGCCAAATGCCGAAGGCACAAGAATCTGCTGTGCGAGCAGCCCTTTACCCAAATCATCCCGGACCTGCGCATCAGTCAGCCGCTGCTGCGCCAGCGCGGCACGATATGTCTCATTGTCAAAATTGCCGTCGGAGCCGCGAAATGCAGGAATGGTCATAATTTGGCTGTTCACCAAATTGTCGCCAGCCCTAAGCCCGTATTTATTGGCAAAGCCGCTAAGTGCGGCACGCTCGATCAATTGATCCAAAACCTGATCCAATCCGCCTTGTTGAATGAAGGAAGGCATGGATATGGTCGGATTGTTTCGGCGCAAATTATCCAAAGCCCCGGACGCTGACTGGCTTAGCTCGGATGCGCTGATCTTCTCGTCACCCACCACTGCAACCCGGTCACCCCCGGCGACACCGCCAAAAGTACCCGTGTTGGCAACATCGCTGCTGGCGAAAGCGAAAGCAATCAAACCGAGGAACGCCAATGTGGCCACGATTCCGATTTTGGATTGGAAGAATCGGCGGAAAGTCTGAATCATGGTGGAGGAAATCCGATTAAGGCTGCCAAACAGGTCAGGTTTGTGAAATTAGGCATTGTCCTTTATCGCCCCTGCGACCTCACGGCAACAGGTGGAGACTTGTTTTGACCTATTGCGGCTCTGCGTCTAGCGGACCGGCTGTTTGATCCCATATACACCGATGCGATGGGTGTCATAACAGAACAACCATTTGTTTTTATTAGTTTTCAGGAATTTCTCTATGGCCGAACGGCCTTACATAGTTGGCAATTGGAAGATGAATGGCACGCGCGCTATGCTGTCCGAAGCGCGCGCGATCGATCGTTCTGCACAAAGATTGATGAAAGTGGAGGTCGCGCTGGCGCCGCCATTCACTTTGATTCACGCGGTCCATCGGGAAGTGGAGCAAATTGGTGTTGGCGCGCAGGATTGCCACCCTAATCCCGAGGGTGCCAATACTGGCGATGTTTCCGCAATGATGGCCGCTGATGCTGGCGCGAAATTCGTCATTCTCGGACATAGCGAACGGCGTCAGGATCACGGCGAAAATGACGATTTGATCAAGGCCAAGGTGGATGCTGCGGTGCAGGCCGGACTGCGCGTTATTCTGTGCTGCGGGGAAACCGAGCAATCCCGCGATGCAAGGCAGGCAGAAGCATTCGTATGCGATCAGCTGCGCGGCTCGTTACCGGCAGGTTTTGACAAAGCGGAAGAGGCGCTGACCATCGCATACGAACCGATCTGGGCCATCGGAACAGGGCGCACACCCACTTCGCAAGAGATCGGCTCGATGCATGCAGCCATCCGCTCTCTACTGGTGTCGCTTTACGGCGCTGAGCAGGCCGCGAGCGTACGCATTCTCTACGGCGGATCGGTCAAGCCTGACAATGCCGCAGAGCTCCTTGCTATAGACGAGGTTGGTGGGGCGCTCGTTGGCGGCGCCAGCCTGACTGCGGAAAGTTTTCTCGGCATTGTCATCGCGGCTGCCGAAATTCAGGATTAACACGTCTAACGCTAAGCGGGCTTGCCCTAAACCAGACACAGCATTAGGTGCTGTCCACCATTTGAAGAGTATCGTTTCATGTCCCTGTTCCTGTTCCTCACTGTCGTCCAAGCGATTGTTGCCGCCGCTCTGGTGGTTGTAATCCTGATGCAGCGTTCCGAAGGCGGCGGCCTCGGTATTGGCGGCAGCCCTAACGGTATGATGAGCGCGCGCGGCGCGGCAGATTTTCTCACACGTTCAACA
The DNA here is from genome assembly GCF_049682855.1 of Pontixanthobacter sp. Lineage (NCBI taxonomy): Bacteria > Pseudomonadati > Pseudomonadota > Alphaproteobacteria > Sphingomonadales > Erythrobacteraceae > Pontixanthobacter > Pontixanthobacter sp. The sequence goes on from NZ_JBAUIK010000016.1 coordinate 105,293, forward strand.
AAATGGTTGGCTGTGACTTTTGTCATTCTGTCTATCGTGCTTGCCGCTGTTGCGGTCGAAACGACCGGAACAGACGACATTACCAGCACAATTGACCGAACGGTCGCTCCTCAAAATGATCCATTGGCCAGCACGGCCACACCAGCAGAAGCGGCACCGGCTGAACAACCTGGCAGCGATGATCCGCTGGCCGGTACATCAAATTAATCGCCCTATTCTGATCCAATCAGTACAAATCGGCTGACAGCTGTGGATTGCATACATTCGTAGCATCATTCCGCTTGCTCCGAATCCAATTACAGCCTTAAGGCTTGCCTCCCATGGCGCGGTACATATTTATCACCGGCGGCGTGGTTTCCTCGCTCGGCAAAGGTCTGATGGCAGCAAGTCTGGCGGCATTGCTGCAGGCGCGCGGTTACAGGGTGCGAATCCGTAAGTTCGACCCCTATCTCAATGTCGATCCAGGCACCATGAGCCCGTACCAGCATGGCGAAGTGTATGTAACCGATGACGGCGCAGAGACCGATCTCGACCTTGGCCATTATGAACGTTTTACAGGTGTTTCTGCGCGGCAAAGCGACAATGTGACGAGCGGCCGCGTCTATCAAGATATTATCGCGCGCGAACGGCGCGGCGATTATCTGGGCGCAACGGTGCAAGTCATCCCGCACGTGACTGACGAGATAAAAGCGTTTGCTTTGGCAGATACCGATGATCTCGATTTTGTTTTGTGCGAAATCGGGGGCACTGTTGGGGATATTGAATCGCTGCCCTTCATGGAAGCGATCCGGCAGCTGCGGAACGAGCTTGAGCCATTTCAGACCTTGAGCGTACATGTTACTCTGGTGCCCTACATCGCTGCGGCAGGAGAGCTTAAAACCAAACCCACGCAGCACTCAGTGCGCGAATTGGCGGCTTTGGGAATAAAGCCCGATGTCCTGCTGTGCCGAAGCGAGCATGAGATTCCGGAAAGTGAACGCAGGAAAATTGCCAATTTCTGTAACGTGCGATTTGAATCAGTGATCCCTGCACTTGATGCGCCGTCGATTTATTCGGTGCCGCTGCAATATCACCGCGAAGGGCTCGACAGCGAAGTCCTGCGCGGGTTTGGCATCATCGAGGCGCCGGAGCCGGATCTGTCACGCTGGAATGATGTCACTGACCGGTATTTCCATCCCGAAGGCGAGGTAAGCATAGGCGTCGTCGGAAAATATGTCGGTTTGCAGGACGCTTATAAATCACTTAATGAAGCATTGGTTCATGGCGGTATGGCCAACCGGGTGAAGGTCAATATCCGCTGGATCGATGCGGAAGTATTCGAGCAGGACGACGCCGACATAACTGCGCAGCTGGAACCGCTGGATGCAATTCTGGTACCGGGCGGATTCGGAGAGCGCGGCTCTGAGGGGAAAATTGCAAGCGTGCGCTTTGCCCGTGAACGCGAAGTGCCGTTTCTCGGTATTTGTCTTGGCATGCAGATGGCCTGTGTCGAAGGTGCGCGACTGGCCGGGCATCAAGGTGCATCATCGACCGAGTTTGGTTCGACCGATGAAGCTGTGGTCGGTATTATTACCGAATGGATGACTGAGGAGGGATTGCAGACCCGCCAGGATGGCGGCGATCTGGGTGGCACGATGCGGCTTGGCGCATATGATGCGAAACTGGCCGCAGGGAGCAAAGTCAGCGCCATATATGGCGGAGCCGAGTATATTTCTGAACGGCACAGGCATCGTTATGAGGTGAATGCCGCCTACCGCGAGGCGCTGGAGCAGACCGGATTGATGTTCTCCGGTATGTCACCGGACGGATTGCTGCCAGAAATTGTCGAGCGACCTGACCATCCGTGGTTCGTCGGGGTGCAATTTCATCCGGAACTGAAGTCGCGTCCGTTCGACCCGCATCCCTTATTTGATGGGTTTATCGCCGCAGCCTTGAAAAAATCGCGCTTAGTTTAAGCCGCCAGGGCTCTCTTTCTCAATTGGCATAGTGCATATTTTGCAACTATTTGTCTTGATTCTTTGCATAAAGTAGCCTTTTGATGGCAAAAGTTCGTGCAGACATTCTGCTATGTGCAGGCTGGCGCGCTCATCGTACTTGAGCCGAACGTGATCGTTCTTTGCGACCCGGACGATCAAATTCGGGCAAGCCGACGCTTCTGCGTCGAGGGGTGGATCTTCGGATCTGCCCCTTTGCTTTCTGGTGTCGGTTTGCTCGAAAAGCGCATGTAAAACGCCCGCCCCGCATAATACGGGACGGGCGCATCGTACTTATTTGGGAGAAGGTTAAGCCGCGTCGGCCTGGTCGTCCTTGACAACTTCCAGTGCTGCTTGCCCGTTGATAGTGATTTTTTTCGGCTTCATGGCGTCAGGAACTTCGCGGATCAAATCGATCACCAGCAATCCGTCCGCCAGATCAGCGTTTTGGACGAAGACGAAATCGGCCAGTTCAAACCGGCGTTCGAACCCGCGATTGGCAATGCCCATATGGAGCATATCGCCATCGTTGGATTCCGGATCATTCTTCTTACCGACAACTGTCAGAAGATTTTGCTGCGCAGTCACTTCAATATCGTCCGATTTAAAGCCAGCAACAGCAAGAGTGATGCGGTAATTGTCCTCACCGCGGCGCTCTATGTTGAACGGGGGATAATTTTCGCCAGAATTCTTGCGTGCCTGGTTTTCAAGCAGATCAAAAAGATGATCGAAACCGACTGTGCTGCGGCGATAGGGTGTGAAATCAAAACGTGACATCGTGCAAATCCTCATATGAGCAATCTGAAATTATGAAGCCCGCATTGCGCGGCGCTCCGGCTTTTTGTCCCCATCCGTTGCGGCACGGGGTACGCCATACTATTTAGGTGACACATAAAGCGATTCAAGGGCAGTATTTACGCTACGGCCTGCAACAAGTGGATAGATGATGACTGCGCCCAAAATTGACATATACACAAAATTCACTTGTCCCTATTGCCACCGGGCGAAGGCACTGCTTTCGAGCAAAAATGCCACGTTCACAGAGTTTGATATTTCCATGGGCGGCGCCGACAAGGCCGCCATGCTGAAACGTGCGCCGGATGCCCGCACGGTTCCGCAAATTTTTATCGGCGACGTCCATGTTGGCGGCTCGGACGAATTGGCAGCTCTGGAGCGCGCCGGTAAATTAGATGCGCTGCTGGCGGGATAAAGCTGCCGCAAATATGCACCGTATCGCGCTCCTGCAAATGTGCTCCGGCATTGATCCATTGATCAATTGCGCAGCCATTATCGATGCACTCGATCAGGCCAAGGCGGGCGGGGCTAATGTGCTTTTTACTCCGGAAATGAGTCTGTTGCTGGATGCCAACCGGAAACGTGCATCCCGGTTTATTTTTGCCGAACGATCTAACGAGCAGCTGAGGCGATTGCAGACAGCATGCAAGGAAACGGGTGTCTGGCTGGCTTTGGGATCATCGGCAGTCCTAGGCACGGCAGGCCGCGGCACGGCAGGGCTTTTTGCCAACCGGTCATTCGTTATCAACGGCGATGGAGACATAGCCGCGCGATATGACAAGATCCATATGTTCGATGTTGACCTGGCAAGTGGCGAAAGCTGGCGGGAATCAAATGCCTATCAAAACGGCGAAGAGGCGGTGTCATGCGCTACTCCCATTGGGAAGCTGGGCCTAACTATCTGCTATGACATCCGCTTTCCAGCTCTATATCAGGCGCTTGGCGGCCATATGTGCGACGTGTTGGCAATACCGGCAGCATTTACGGTCCCCACCGGCAAGGCACATTGGCACATCATGCAGCGGGCCCGCGCGATAGAGGCAACCGCCTATGTTGTTGCCGCCGCCCAAACGGGTGATCACGCCGATGGCCGCACAACCTATGGGCACAGTCTGGTGGTCGATCCGTGGGGAGATGTGGTCCTTGATATGGGCGCCGAGCCGGGTCTTGCGTTTGCCGATATCGACCACGCCTTGATTGCGGACATCCGGGCGCAATTGCCCAGCCTGGCCAACCGGCGCCCAATTGCCGGGCGCAGCGCATCATGATTGTCTTTGATCTGTCATGCGATGGCGGGCACAGGTTTGAAGGGTGGTTTGGATCTTCAAACGATTTCTCTTCCCAAAGCGAGCGCGGGTTACTGATCTGTCCCGAATGCGGCTCCGCCGGCATCGTCAAGGCACCAATGGCGCCCGCGGTGGCTGCCAAAGGAAACAGTTCTGCAAACATTCGCCGTGATGGTGAGCAGGGCAAACAATCTGATTTGCAAGAAGCGGGCAATAACACCGCGCCATCAGTCAGCAATACCGCCAACGCTTCACTGCCCGAGACGATGATGAAAGTCGTTAAGAAGATCGCTGACATACAGGCAGCCGCGCTTAAAAACAGCAAATGGGTGGGTAAAGACTTTGCTGAAAAATCGCGCGCAATGCATTATGGTGAAGAGAAACCGGCGGCCATTCATGGCGAGGCGACGCCCGAACAGGCTCAGGATTTACGCGATGAGGGTGTATCAGTTTCCCCCCTGCCTCTGCCCGTTGCCCCGCCAAAAGACGTGAACTAATCCGCACACCGCGCGCGCGAGGCAGCGGCGTAATATCCGTGCGGGCGGCTGGACATTATGGCAAATCGGTGCGCCCGACAGGATTCGAACCTGTGGCCCCCAGATTAGGAATCTGATGCTCTATCCGACTGAGCTACGGGCGCTGCCGTGGGCGCATTTAGGGCTGCCATTGCCGCTTTGCAATCTGCTGTCACTTTTTGCTGCGCTTTGCCGCGTTATGCGCTTCACGCCATGATAGAGCGACAAGCCCGGCCGACATGGCAATTGCGAGCGCGGCATTGCCCGTCCAGCCTGCCCATTCATAGGATGCGGTTCCGGCCCAGCTGGCAAAACCCGCGCCAATAAACATGAGCACGATATAGCCCGTCATCAATCTCGTCCGGATATCTGCACCCAAAGCCAGTGACGTCATCCGGCCAGCCACGTCAATGCCCGGTCCCACTGTGTTCATAATGAGTATGGGGATCATCAAAAGCCACAGATTATTGCCGAGCGGGAGAAGCATAACAACGCCGAGCATCTGTACCAATGCCAGCCGGAAACGTGCCTTTTCTGCGCCAACCCGGTCGGCCCATGCCCCGAGCTTTGGTGTGGCGAATATTGCAACGATAGCAAATGCGGCAAGATAACCGACGACATCAACGCCGTACCCCATTTCTGGGCCGGTCAAATGCAACGCAAGCCCGAGCCAAACCGACAGGAATATTCCGAAATTAAGCGCCTGTATGATACCTGATATAAAGACTTGCGGATATTGCCGCAGGAGAGGGAATAGCGATCCTACAAGTCGCAAGTAACCAGTTCTCCGGGCGGACGCTGGGGGCTCGCGGCGACCCTCCATAACAAATGGTAGCAGCAGCGTGGTACCGGCCATAAGGCAGCCTGCAATCACATACACCAGATGCCAGTCAAGATATTGAGCGACGACCCCTGCGCCGGTTCGCGCAATCAGAATACCAAATATCGTTCCAGCAGTCAGAGTCGCGGTGACCGAACCCAGCCGATCTGGCGAAACACGTTTGGAGGCATAGGTAGGCAACAAATACGGAGCGATAGTAAAAAAACCCAATATCGTAGAGCCGGTTAGAAACCCCGCAAAGCTCGTTGCGAACACCATGATGCCAAGACTAACGGTCTGCCCCGCCGAAAACAGAATGGATAAACGCCGATTGCTATACCTGTCCCCCAGTGGCAGCAGCAGGAATATGCCAACAGCCAGAGCGATCTGATTGAGCGCAGGGACGAGCCCGATAGTCGCGGCGTTGACCGAAAAATCATCCGCAACATCAGATATTATCGGGTGGATATAATAAGCATTCGCGACAATCACCCCGCCGACCGCCGCCAGCACAAACTCCTTCCCCCTGCTAAGGTAGGAAGCATTCTCTTCTGTATCGGGCATGGGCAGCTGGAAAGGGGCTCGGCTTAACTGGGTGTACCAGTCGCCAGCGGAACCGCTTCCTTGAACGTATGCGTGACGTAGGGGAATGGGATTTCAATGCCTGCATCATCCAGCGCGCGTTTAATAGCACGGATAACCGCATCCCGGCTCTCATGTCCATCACGAGGCTTTGATCCAGCCCACCAGCGAACCTTAAAATCGACCGAGCTGGAATTGAACTCACAGGCGAAGACATCAACGCCTTTGTCCAAGATTACCGCGTCAACGCTCTCCACCGCCTGGCGTATCACAGCGGCAGCCTCATCCAAATCTGTGTCGTAGGAGACCCCGGCTATTGTCTCATGCCTCCGCTGTTCATCGTCGGTCAGGATTTCGACCGGGTTCTTGAACAGCATGGAATTTGGGACCAGAGTAACTTCACCCGACAGTTTTCGGACATATGTTTCACGCAGAGTGATATGCTCCACTTTGCCGGTAATACCGTCGCATTCGATTACATCACCTATTCGCATTTTCTCGCGCAGCATTATCAACACGCCAGCGAGAAAATTTTCAAATATATCCTGAAATGCAAACCCAATTGCGACCGCACCGATGCCCAGACCTGCAATGAGGCTGGCGGGGGTGAGGCCCGGCATAATAATCGTCAACGCGGCCATCAACCCGAACAGCCAGATACCAAGTTTTACCAAAGTATCAATCAGATTGCGCAGGCTTGGGCGCATCGCCGTTTTGCCGGCCAGACGGTCGGCAAACTTGATAGCGAATTTGGCCAGAATCCAGGTGATAAGCAACACGATGAACGCGATTGCAAGATTTGGCAGGGCACGGATCATGCCGTCACCCATGTCAAAGAGCTGGTCCTGAAGCGTGGCCAGCGTGTTCAGCGTCGTGTCAGTTCTATCACCCGAAGGCGTGGTTGTTTCGGTTTGCATTATATCCCTCTTCTGTTGCCCATAATGCAACAGAAGAGGTGTTGTTCCAATTTACAGCCATTATGTGTTTGCGTGTTCTGCGCGGGCAATTTCATGCAGCCAGTCAGCATGACGCGGTGCCTTTTTGGTCTGAGTCCACTCGTCCAGCATAGGCATGGCCACCCGCTTCAGCTCGGCATAGTGGTCATCGGTGCCAATATCAGCCGCAAGTTCCACGCGGTGACCATTTGGATCAAAGAAATAGATCGATTTAAAAATGCCGTGATGTGTCGGACCCAATACGTCGATACCCAAGCTCTCAATATGCGCTTTGGCGGTCAACAGGGCTTCCTCTGATTCGACGCGAAATGCGAGGTGCTGTACCCACGCCGGGGTGTTCGCGTCACGCCCCATTTCCGGCTGATGCGGCAGTTCAAAAAATGCGAGAATATTGTTATTACCCGCGTCAAGAAAGACATGCATGTAGGGGTCATAGGCACCGGTCGAGGGCACGTGATCCTCTGAAAATGCAGATGTATATTCCATCCCCAGAACGCGCTCATACCAATCGACGGTTTGTTGCGCGTCTTTGCAGCGATAGGCAGCGTGATGAACGCCGCCGAGTTTGATCGGATGTGTGGCCATGATCGTGTCCGGTCCTTTTAATGCTCTAATCGACAGGAAGAGGCGCAACTTCTGCCACTTCTTCGACTTTCTCATCCACTTTCAACGCGCCGCGGCTGATTTGGTCCCGCTCAATACTTTCAAACAAAGCCTTAAAATTGCCCTCACCGAACCCATCATCGCCCTTGCGCTGGATAAATTCGAAAAATACCGGGCCGACTTGCGCTTCTGCGAAGATCTGTAGCAGCAGACGCGGTTGGCCGCCTTCGGTCGTTCCGTCGAGCAGGATGCCGCGCATCTGCAATGCGTTTGCGTCTTCACCGTGTCCAGGCAGGCGCTCGTCCAGCATGTCGTAATATGTTTGAGGAGGGGCCGTCATAAACGGCACGCCAAATTCCTTCAGTCGGTCCCAGCACCCCACCAGATCATCACAGATCAATGCGATATGCTGAATGCCTTCGCCGTTAAATTCGCGCAGGAATTCCTCGATCTGGCCTTTACCGCCTTCGCCTTCTTCATTAAGCGGAATTTTAATCTTGCCGTCAGGCGCAGTCAGCGCCTTGGATGTCAGCCCGGTATATTCGCCTTTGATGTCGAAAAAGCGGATTTCTCTAAAGTTAAACAGCGTTTCGTAATAGTCAGCCCAATACGCCATTCTGCCGGTATACACGTTGTGCGTCAGATGATCGATGACGTTGAACCCAGCACCCACGGGGTATTTTTCCACGCCCGGAAGATACGAAAAATCAATGTCATAGATCGACAGACCGTCGCCGTTCTCATCGGCATAACGATCTACCAGATACAGGATCGCTCCGCCAATTCCGCGGATGGCAGGAATATGTAGTTCCATCGGGCCGGGCTCATTGGCCACCGGCTCTGCGCCTTGCGCAATCAAATGGTCATAGGCTTTGGCCGCGTCTTTAACCCTGAATGCCATCCCGCATGCGCTCGGGCCATGCTCGCGCGCAAAGAACCATGCGGCGGAGCGCGGCTGGTAATTGGCAATCAGATTGATGCCCCCCTGCCGCCAGAGATCAACGTCTTTGCTGCGATGCTTGGCAACCAATGTGAATCCCATAGCGGCAAATACCGGTTCTAACTGACCGCGTTCCGGTGCGCAGAATTCGACAAATTCAAAGCCGTCCAGGCCAGCAGGATTTTCGAACAGATCAGCCATATGTGTCCTCCAAACAAGATATGGTTTCAGTTGTAACCACTTTTGGCGAATTTGCAAGCGCCTCTGGTCGATACGGGTGGACACAATAGCTGCGATTAGGCAATCGGCATGCGGAAGAGGGATTTGCCGGGCACAAGAAAGAAAACGATGCAAGAAACTGACGAACTCGCCGACATTCGCCATGCAGTCCGCGCTCTATGCGAAAAATTTCCCGGTGAGTATTGGCGGGAAAAAGACCGCGACCGCGCGTATCCCGGCGAGTTTGTCGATGCTTTGACTGACGCCGGTTTTCTGGCTGCGCTGATCCCTCAAGAATTTGGTGGCAGCGGGCTCAGCCTTAACGCGGCGGCTGTCATCATGGAGGAAATTCAGGCAGCTGGATGTAATGGCGCGGCGGCTCATGCGCAGATGTATGTGATGAATACACTTCTACGATATGGAAGCGATGAACAGAAACAGGAATATTTGCCAAGAATTGCGGCAGGTGAATTGCGGCTTCAGGCATTTGGTGTGTCAGAGCCAGCGAGCGGTACAGATACGTTGAGTTTGCGGACCTTTGCGGCCAGGGACGGCGATGAGTATGTGATTAATGGTCAGAAAATCTGGACCAGCCGCGCGGAACATTCGGACCTAATGATGTTGCTCGCCCGAACAACCCCGCGCGATCAGGTGGAAAAGAAAACCGAAGGATTATCGCTTTTTCTCGTCAATATGCGCGAGGGCGTTCAAAATGGCATGACCATCAGGCCGGTGCGTACGATGATGAACCATTCAACCACAGAGGTTTTTTTCGATGATATGCGTATTCCCGCCTCCGCTCTGATCGGCGATGAAGGTAAGGGCTTCCGTTATATTCTTTCGGGTATGAATGCGGAACGTATTCTGATTGCTGCTGAATGCATCGGTGATGCAAAATGGTTTATCGATAAAGCATCCGATTATGCCAAAGACCGGCAAGTGTTCGGTAATCCTATTGGCAAAAATCAGGGCGTGCAGTTTCCCATCGCGCGCTGTTATGCGCAGATGCGGGCGGCCGAACTGATGGTCCGTGACGCGGCGCACGCATTTGACCAGGGCGGCAATGCTGGCGAGGAAGCGAATATGGCCAAGATGCTCGCATCCGAAGCCAGTTGGGCGGCTGCTGATATGTGCGTGCAAACGCATGGTGGGTTCGGTTTTGCAGAGGAATATGACGTAGAGCGCAAATTCCGCGAGACCAGGCTTTATATGGTCGCGCCAATATCCACCAACTTGATCCTTAGCTATCTTGCTGAGCATGTGCTCGGATTGCCGCGCTCCTACTAAATTTGCGCCGCAACAGAGAAATAACTGAAAATAATGCTTGAATCGGGGAATCAACTGTGATTCTAAAGAGGCATGAAACGTGAAGGACACACAATTGCTCTGCCAAAAGAGCAATGGACACAAAGGGCGGCCTTGGCTGCACTTTTGATCCTGCTTGTTTTTGCCGTTGCAGGTCCCAGCGGAGCACTGGCGTGGAGCGAAAGCGAACATTTGCTCAAACAGCGTCAACAGCAAATTGCGACTTTACGCGAGGAGCGTGATGCGCTTAGAAATCAGGTTGCTTTGGTACACCCCGATCATGCGGACCCGGATATTGTCGGCGAAAAGCTGCGCCGTGATCTCAACCTTGTCCACCCGGACGAAGTCGTTCTGACACTTCCCAAAACAAGCGAATAAATCGCCTCGCTCTGTGTTTGAGGGGCGGCAAGGATTTCGTATGCAAACGGGTTGCAGACGTTGCACCCATGTGCATTGTGCGCTTATAGGCTGAAGCCTAATATTCAAGATTAATGCGCTGTGCAATGCGCTCAACAGTTGAGGAACTTCCGTTTTGGCAAAAGCAGCCCGGACTCGCAAAGCACCTGCCAAGCAAGCTGATGCTAAAAAAGCCCCCAAGTCCGCAAATTCCCCAGCGAAAACGGAATTTGCGCTTAACAGTTTGCAGGACGCATATTTGGCGGCACCGCATTATGATGCTTCTGACGAGCAACTGCTGAATTTTTACGAACAGATGCTACTCATCCGCCGGTTTGAAGAGAAAGCGGGCCAGCTTTACGGTCTTGGACTGATCGGCGGTTTTTGCCACTTGTATATTGGCCAGGAAGCGGTGGCGATCGGCTTGCAGAGCGCACTCGACAATGACCGGGATAGTGTGATTACCGGGTACCGCGATCACGGCCACATGCTCGCCTACGGCATTGATCCCAACGTCATCATGGCCGAGCTGACCGGCCGGCAGGCTGGTATTTCCAAAGGCAAGGGTGGTTCGATGCACATGTTCTCGACGGAACATAAATTTTACGGCGGTCATGGAATTGTCGGCGCTCAAGTGGCTCTGGGCGGCGGATTGGCGCTTGCGCATCAATATAAAGAAGATGGCGGCTTGTGCCTTGCCTATTTCGGTGACGGGGCGGCAAACCAAGGACAGGTTTACGAAACATTCAATATGGCGGCATTGTGGAACTTGCCCATTGTCTTTGTGATTGAAAATAACGGATATGCAATGGGCACAGCCGTAACCCGCAGCTCTGCGGAAACCGAATTTTACCGGCGGGGTTCTGCTTTCCGTATCCCGGGAATGGATGTCGACGGGATGGATGTACTGGCGGTTCGCTCTGCGGCGGAAGTGGCCTTTAAGCATGTTCGTGATGGCAAGGGCCCCGTGTTAATGGAATTGAATACCTACCGCTATCGCGGCCATTCCATGTCTGACCCGGCAAAATACCGGACCCGTGAAGAGGTTCAGGACAAGCGGGATCATCATGATCCGATTGAACGGATCAAGAAAGCCTTGATTGAACGCGGCAAAACCGAGGATGATCTAAAGGCGATCGATAAAGCTATTCGGGCCAAGGTAGCGGAATCGGCAGATTTTGCAGAAAACTCACCAGAACCGGAACCGGCAGAGCTGTATACCGATATTCTCGTCGAGGAGTACAGCGTATGAGCATAGAGCTGAAAATGCCTGCGCTTTCTCCGACTATGGAAGAAGGCACGCTGGCCAAATGGCTGGTGAAGGAAGGTGATGATATTGCTCCAGGTGATATTCTTGCCGAGATTGAAACCGACAAGGCAACGATGGAATTTGAAGCCATCGACGAAGGTACGGTGGGGAAAATTCTGGTGGCGGAAGGCACCGAGAATGTCGCCGTCGGCACCGTGATTGCGATGTTATCGGGCGAAGATGACGGCGAACATGATGATGCAGCGTCGGCCTCTGCATCAAGGGCTGCCCCGTCTGAAGGCGGTGAAGGCAAGGATGTGGGGCAAGAACCGAGCAAGGCTGAGCTCACCCAGCCGGTGAAAGCCCAAGCGGAGCGTGACCCCGAAATCCCGCATGGTACAAATATGGCGAGCGTGACCGTGCGCGAAGCCTTGCGCGATGCAATGGCCGAAGAAATGCGCCGAGACGAGCGGGTATTTGTGATGGGTGAAGAGGTCGCTGAGTACCAGGGCGCGTATAAGGTAACCCAGGGTCTGCTTGATGAATTCGGCCCGAGGCGGGTTATCGACACGCCGATCACCGAATATGGATTTGCCGGCATTGGTACTGGGGCAGCGATGGGCGGGCTACGCCCGATCGTCGAGTTCATGACGTTTAACTTCGCGATGCAAGCGATTGATCACATCATTAATTCCGCGGCCAAAACCAATTATATGTCGGGCGGACAAATGCGCTGTCCAATCGTTTTTCGCGGGCCAAATGGCGCAGCCAGCCGTGTAGGCGCGCAGCACAGCCAGAATTATGGTCCTTGGTACGCGAGTGTTCCGGGTCTGATCGTGATTGCGCCTTATGATTCATCGGATGCGAAGGGCTTAATGAAAGCTGCGATCCGCTGTGAAGATCCAGTCGTATTTCTCGAGAACGAGCTGGTTTATGGCCGGAATTTTGAACTGCCGGAGTTGGATGACCATGTGCTGCCAATTGGTAAAGCGCGGATCATGCGCGAAGGTAGCGATGTGACGATTGTGAGCTATTCTATCGGAGTGGGGCTTTCGCTGGAGGCAGCCGAAAAACTGGCAGAAGAGGGGATAGAGGCCGAAATCATCGATCTGCGCACTTTGCGACCGCTCGATAAGCCGACGGTTCTGAGCAGCCTCGCCAAGACTAACCGTCTTGTAATAGCGGAAGAAGGATGGCCGACATGCTCCATTGCATCCGAGATTACCGCGATCTGTATGGAAGAGGGCTTCGATCATCTTGATGCACCGGTCCTGCGGGTGTGCAACGAAGACGTGCCGCTTCCCTATGCTGCGAATTTGGAAAAGCTCGCACTGATCAGCACAGACCAGATCGTCGAAGCCGTAAAGAAAGTGTGCTATATTTGATCAGAGTACGGCGCGGCCAGTGTCAGCCACGCGGTTCTGCATCAGGCCCTAAACCCTAGCACCACCATCCCCACGACGGACACCACCGGGTTCTGCTGCCCCCGCCTCCGGAACCGCCTGAACTGGTACTGGTTCCGCCAGAGGTCGAGCTACTCGCGCCGCCAGAGCTGCCGCCGCTAGTGGACGTGCTGCTTGCGCCACCCGAACTGGCTCCGCCAGGGGATTTGCCCCCTCCGCCAGAGGATGCGCCGCCTCCGCCTGATGTACTGCCGCCGCTGGTGGAACCGCCGCCACCTGGAGGAACAGGGTCTGGCGCGTCACTGAACACCCACGACCATCCACCGCTTTTACGCGGTGGCGGGGGCTTTGGCTTGTAAGAATCATAGATATCGCAACGCGCAATCTCTGCTGGAGAACCGGGGTTGCGCTCGTATATTTGCGAGAGATCCCGGTTCGCACGAACCTGAAATGCCGCGCGGCTACGGATAGTACGATCACTGATGAAAGCATCGGTGGCGATGGGTTGATAATCATATTGGATTTCAACAAACATTACTGCATCATTGCGGACGGACTGCACTTCCTCCCCCGCTGGCCCCATGCCTATAAAACTGGGGTCGCCGACTCCGGTGCCCTGATCACCATAGCTGGAAGCAGCAACCTTGCGCCCCTTGCAGCGTTGCCAGGCAATATATTGCTGGTCATCAGCGCTGCCGGGTTCCACTTGCAGGCTGCTGATGAACACCCGTCCGTGTTGATAAAGATCAATCGATTCGCCAGCCTGAATGTCCGATCCCCGCAAAACGTCGTTGAGATCATCTTCATAGATTTTTTGGTTCGAAAGGCTGGATGTATCACCAATACGCGAGGCGTTATCGGCGATGTGCATGGCCACCTGGTTGATCCGCATATGCGTCATGGCCAGATTTGCGGTTTCCAGCCCCCATAGACCCACGGTCAGTACCAGCGGTGTCGCCAGGGCAAATTCGGTTAACGCTGCGGCGCGAGTATCTTTGCGTAAATCCGCAATCAGGTGATTTGGACGGATCATACACAATTCCCTGTCGCAGACCGGTCAACCCCGCCTTCAAATGGCTGGTTACGCAATACTGTGGTCGCGGTTGTCTCGTGATATTCTGAAATTCCGACAAAGGGCGCGATCGGAAAGGCGCGCGGATATTTGATGGTGACGTTGTATAACACAGCATCACGCGCGCCGCCGGACCCCGCCTGGCCCTGGTCTGAGTCCCAAACGCCGTTATTATTAGCATCTTCAAACGGCTCATTATCATTGCACGCGCCATCTTTGTTTACGTCGGTGAAATCCTCTGGTTTCGCGACGGCTGTGAATGTCGCATACGCCTTGCGGTCAAAGGTCAGCGTTGCATCATTGGCAACATCCTTAACCGCGGCAGTTACTGCTGCATCAATCGCCTTTGAGTCGCTTGCTTCCAGCGCCGAGTTACGCGCCGCTTCCTGAACCGCCCCCTGCAGCATCGTGTTGGCGTACATGTTGTAAGAAATGTCAAAAAAGCCCAGCAGCATCATGCACAGCACAGGGGCGATCATGCCGAATTCGACAATCGAAACGCCGTCCTCGTCATCTCGCAGGCTCTTGGTGCGATGCTGGCTCATTTTGACAACCTCAGATTGCCGATCGAACTCGCGATGGTCGCAAACGCGGTATCGAGCTCAGATGCATCACCCGCTTCGAAATATTGTCCTGCAGGTGCGCAATCGAGCATGGCGTTATTGAGCGTTGTGCCAAAAGCGATGACCCAGACAGTGATGTTGCGTTTCTTAATTTCAGAACAAGCCATTCCGAACCGCGCTTCGATGGTATCGGTCAATGACATGGTCGAGGATGGATTCCACCGCCGCTGGTCAAGTCCCTCAACACCATAGGCGCCATAGGCCAGATCATACGCTTCGGTCTGGCTATCTGTCAGGAAAATCAGATGCCGCGCGCGTGGACCGTTCGGCCCATCGCCATTTTCCGATGCGTACAACCCGGTCGGTGAAAGCAGCCGCCCGCCCCAGATCATGCCCAGATCATGATAGGTCGCACCTTCCGGATTTAGGGTGGCTAGAAAATTGTCGACATCGGTATCGGTCATCGGCGCAAGCTTTTGTGCGCGGGCCGGGCAATCCGAAAACCACCACTGGCCGGTTGGCGCAAATGTTCTGACTGACCGCACTGTTCCAGTGGTGAACGTACCCGTGCCATCCTGAAGAAATGACCTTGCAAAGATTGCCGCCGGATTTGACGGCCGCCACTGCGTGTCCGCATTACCGCTAACCGGTACCAGATCGATGTTCAGATCGAGATTCTGGCTGAGGTCGACGCTATCGTAATCGGCAATTTCGGTGGATGCGCGTTCTTCGATGCACCCATTCATTGTTGTACGCCAATTGGAAACATCCGACGTCACTGGCTTATATTCAAATATGGTGGTGAGGACTTCCTCGCTATAGGTGTGCTCTTCAAAACTATCTATCGCGTCAGTAGCATCGCGATACTGAACTTCGCACAAGCCAGTGGATATTTTGTGACGGTACTGTCTACCATTACTGGTACGTTCAAAGTACTTAGTCGTCGTTTCCTCTCCGTTTTTGTCTGTTCCCTTGACGGTTGATAGCAATTTGTCAGTATATGTCAGACTTCCGGCAGGCAGTGCCCTGCGACAATCATAGATATCCTGCGGGCGGGTGCTGCCATCTTCTGATCCCGGTACCCCGGTCCCGGTATATTTGGCAGGATAGGACGATTCCGTGATCCAGCCAGTACGCGTTCCGCCGATCTCGTTTTCGTTCAGTATCTTGGTAACAATTCTCGAACTGTCTCGCGCTACTTCGAGTGTGCGCGATTGGTATGTCCATTGGTCGACCACCCAATCATCTTCCAGCAGGTGGCCGACATTGACATTGGTCGCGTAGGGTACAAAACCGTACCGTATCTCGCTACCTGGTTCTTTTGCCGATTCCAGCTGGGCGTGGAAATTACGCACTACCTGTTTCATACTGTCCATCCGGGACAATGTGTCGCCTGGGTTGGAATGGCGCATTGAACCGGTCACATCCAGTACCATCATAACATCCAGGTCGCTCACACCCAGCAATGCCTGGCAATCTACCGAAATCGGCACCTTATCAAAACCAAAAACCGACATGACGCTGGTGGGAACATCGACCTTAGCATGTCCCGAAATCGCAAAGTCTTTTTCCAGAGTCATGGTAAAGTCGCGGTTTTCGGTTCCGTAATTCCCATTACCGTAATTGAGGTTGAAGAACCGGTAGCCGTCTTTGGCCACTTCTGGTTCAATATTGCCCGATAATGCAGCTTGCGTGCCCAGACTTTTGCGAGCTGCCAACACACCTGCATCACACGCTGCCTGAAGTCGGCTTGCGGCAAGGTACGCGCGTCCCATATCGATACCGCTGCCCACCAGACCAACCAGCGGCAGAATAGCTGCCGCGATAAGGGCAATCGTATTGCCTGACCTGTCATGAGCAAGCCTGACCAGAAAACCCGGCGAAGTCTTTTCGCTTTCGTTTGGTGCTTGCTGTGAAAGTTTTATCCGTTCCATTCATCCGTAAATAATATTTACAGGTTGCATTACAGATAAAGAAATAAGTTAATAACTTCACAATTTGATCGATCGATCTGCATACGGACGGCAGTTTAGAAATCCTTTAACTTTTGGCCCTATGCCCCGGAGCACATCCAAAAGGGGCAAATCGAAATGCCATCGAAACCGACACATCTCAAACCGGCAAAACAAGGCGGCACCGGCTGCCTCAATGTCTTGTACAATACGCGCGGCAATGTGATGCCAATGGCGGCTATTGGCATGATTGCGATGGCCGGTATGGTCGGCGGCGGCGTGGATATTTCACGCGCTTACATGGTGCAGAACCGTCTCCAAAACGCATGCGATTCAGGTGTTCTCGCCGGACGCCGGGCTGTGGACGAGAATGGTTACACAACGACTGCACAAACCCAGGCGGAAGATTATTTCTATACCAATTTCGACCAAAAAATCGAAGGCGCCAAATCAACCACATTCGTGACGACAGCGACAGAGAACAACAACCGTATCGACGGTCTGGCCACCACCAAACTTGATACGGCGGTTATGAGCCTGTTTGGTTTCGACGAGATCGATATTTCTGCCGATTGCACTGCTTCCATGTCCGTCGGCAATAGCGATGTCATGATGGTTTTGGATACCACCGGTTCAATGGTCACTTCTTTGCCAGGCAGCGGGGGCACCCGGATACAGGCGCTTCGTGAAGCGATGAAGGGTTTTTATGATACGGTGGAGACCGCCAGCAGTGGCAGTAATGCGCGTATCCGTTACGGATTTGTGCCGTATAGTTCTTCGATAAATGTCGGCCGCCTGCTATTTAACGAAAACCCGTCTTTCTTGGCCGATTCAGTTACTGTACAATCTCGAGTTCCGCAATATCACGAAGTTGACGTTAAGGAAGTGGCCGGGTGGGAGGATCCCGTCATCCGCTATGATGACTCGACCGGTCCCATTCAGACGAACCCGTGGACAGAATTTAGCGGCCCACACCGAAACCGCAGGGAATGCAATCGCGATGAGCGACCGGCGGATAGCAGCTGGACGCGGTCGGGCTCAAAGACATCAGACACGGTTGAATATAGGGATAGCGCAGGCCGCAAGGTCATCAAGACGTCTGTCACAGAGAACGAAGTTCAAACCCGGTACCGGTGCCGTAGGGCTGGCGGCCGATGGTACGTCGAGTCACAGATACGTGAGCGCCCGAGAATATCGGAAGAATATGCCATCAGCGAACCGGTTTATGTCACGGTAAGAAAAACACAATTTAGTCGTTACAAATATAAGGAAGCCAGCTTTCCAACAACGGCTTACAAATCATTTAGCAGCGCGACCACTTTGACAGGGGATGGCGGTACCAACGAAACTTGGACCTGGAACGGCTGTATTGAGGAGCGTAAAACCGTTGCAGCTGACAAGTTCAGCTGGAGCTCCTTGACGGGCATGAATCCAAGCGGAGCATTGGACCTCGATATCGACGCGGTGCCAGACCCGAGCGATCCTGATACGCAATGGAAGCCTATGTGGGAAGGGATCGCCTATCTCCGAAGGAGCTCCTCATCGGGCTTTAATTGGAGCAGCAGCCCAGAAACAGACTTTGGATATAAGACATTTTCGACATGCCCGCAGGAGGCTCAACTGCTCGATGAAATGACCAAAGTAGATTTCGATACATATGCCGATTCGCTCAGCACCGGGGGAAGCACCTATCATGATTTAGGAATGATCTGGGGTGCGCGATTGGCATCACCAACTGGGATATTTCAGGATAATGTCACCGAAATTCCTGCCAATGGCGGCTCTGTCGCGCGGCATATTATTTTCATGACAGACGGAGATATGTTCCCCAACAATGTGTTGCATACGAGCTATGGTGTCGAACGATATGATCAGCGCGTGACAGGGGATGGATCTTCGAACCAGACCAGCCGGCATACGTCACGATTTTTGGCTGTCTGCCAGGCTACGAAGGCCAAAGGCATTCGGGTTTGGGTTATTGCCTTCGCTTCCAGCTTGACATCTGACCTTGATGAATGCGCGTCTGATGACAGCTCTTTCCTTGCCAGCAATGCAGCGCAGCTGAACGCGGCATTCCAGGAAATCGCCAAGGATGTTGGCGAATTGCGGGTTACGCAATGACCGTATCGCGCGGCCATATCAGCCACGGTTTTCTTCGCCGCTTGCTGGCGGATGAGCGAGGCACCAGTGTGATGGAATTCGGTTTGATGATCACCGTGTTCATGACATTATTGCTTGGTCTGTTTGATCTTGGCCAAATGGCCTATGCCAATGCCATATTAAAAGGCGCGGTGCAGGATGCCGCGCGGTCCTCCTCATTGGAAACATCGAATACGGCAGCTGCCGATATGGAAGTCGCCGCAGCCGTGCGCGCAGTGGCGATCGATGCTGTCGTCAGGTCGAGCCGCGTCAGCTATTTTGATTTTGAGGATGTGGATCGGCCCGAATCCTGGAATGACGAAGACGGCGACGGCATGTGCAATGACGGCGAAGCCTACACGGATGAAAACCGCAATGGCCAGTGGGATGAAGATATCGGTAAAACCGGTAATGGCGGTGCGGGCGATGTTGTTATTTACACCGTAAAAATAGAATATGATCCGCTGTTTCCCAACCCTTTCATTCCCGGCGGTACCAGTAAGCGTGAACTGTCTGCTTCATCTGTGAAGAAGAACCAGCCATTCGCGGACCAGGCCAAATATGGTTCAGACGCAGGGGTATGCGGTGCGTAATTCCTTCGCGAAACTCGCCCGCCCCGGCCGGCTCATACGGCGCTTGCGCAGCAGCCGCAGCGGCGTATCTATGGTAGAATTTGCGCTTGTTCTGCCGGTTCTGCTCACGATGGGCCTTTACGGGACAGAAATTGCCCGGATGGCGACCATCAATATGACGCTCAGTCAAATCGCTTTGTCACTGGCCGATAACGCATCACGGCTGGGGCAAACGGATAATAGCGGTGTCACGCCGACTATTACTGAAGGCAATGTCGATGCGGTTCTCGCCGGGGCAATCCGGGACGGCATCGCGATTGATCTTGAGCGCGAGGGCCGTATTATTTTGAGCAGTCTCGAATATGACGATTTCACAGGGCGGCAATATATTAAATGGCAGCGATGCCGCGGCAACCTCGATGTTGAATCAAATTATGGAAATGACAGTACACTCAATGGCCTGTCGGGCTCACCAATTACCGGAATGGGCCGCGGAACGAAGAAAGTAACGGCGCAATCCGGCATGGCGGTTATGTATGTCGAGATCGAGTACACTTACCGGGCGCTGTTTGAAAATCCATTCGGGTCCGGCGACCGGACTTTGCGCAAAGAAGCGGCGTATCTGATCCGTGATGACCGCAATCTTGCGCCAGGGCTGACCGGTGCAAACAGCAATTCGGAGTGTGAGTAACGCTTAGCACTTGCGTATGCGCGCGGGATATTTCAGCGCATAACCAATGGTCCAAGATGAACTTCCTTTGCCGCAACGTCTGGCCATCGCGCATAGCTCTTTGCCTGTGCGCCAGATTGCCGAGCCATTCTTTAAGTTGGACAACCGGTTGGCTCAATTCGTCAGCCAGTCGAAGGAACAAATCCTTACCCAAATGAGGATTGCATGGTGGCGGGACCAGCTGGGGAAACCGGTTGGTGAGCGGCCGGAGGGCGACCCCGTATTGGATGCATTGTCAGCGCATTGGCAAGGTGAAGAGGCAGCATTGATCGCATTGGTTGATGGTTGGGAAGGGCTGTTGGCAGAGCCTCCATTGCCGCAGGATGCCGCCCGTGACTTTGCCGAGGGGCGCAGCGAATGCTTTGCTGCCATAGCCCGCTTAAGCGGCGCCGCCGAATTTGCACACTGCGCACGAAATGCAGGCATTCGCTGGGCATATGCTGATCTGGTTTCACGCATGAGTAATATTCAGGAGGCCAGCTTCGTTTTATCAAACGCAAGCATCCCGGATCACTATGAAGACCAATTGCCGTATAAGTTGCGCGCTTTGCTTATCCTCAGCAGATTGGCCGATAAAGCTTTATCTAAGACAGGCGGCCCGCTTATTGAAGGCCGCTCTGATATTATTGCTGTGATGAGGGTTGGATTGTTGGGGCGATAGTATAGTCTCCTGTACTTGATCAGGAGCAGAGTATGAACCGTATTCTCTTGGGCGGATTATTGACCTTATTGGCGGTCGGGCTGGGCATGTTCTGGTGGCAGGGTAGGGCGCAAGTGGAGGAGGCCGCTCCGCCGCCAATTCTGGAGGAGGTCGTGGCAGAGGATGCCGGGCCGGACATTCCTGTGGCGGATGAAACCGATATGGTCGGCCCGTCTCCGCCCGAAGCCACCGAATTGTCGCGCGAAGAGCGCCGGTTCTTCCGTTATGATCGCAACCGGGACCGTTCCATTTCACGCAACGAAATGTTATCGACCCGCAGCGCGGCGTTTCGTAAATTGGACAAGGACGGCAATAATCTGCTGACTTTTGAGGAATGGGCGGTGGCGACCGCAACCCGCTTTGACAAGGCTGATACCGATAACAATAAGGAACTGACACCGCAGGAGTTTGCGACCACCCGGCCAAAACGCCGAGCGCCCAAACCGGCCTGTAGGTGCTGATTTCTTATGCCGGAACGGCTCCTGCATCTTTGAGCCAAGCGCCGAAATCTGCCTTGCCGCGATTGGTGTAGGCTTCTTTGCGCTGTTTCTTTTTCACATCGTGCATCGGCGGGAACAGTCCAAAGTTCACATTCATCGGCTGATAGGTATCCGCTTCAGCATCGCCAGTGATATGCGACAACAGCGCGCCCATTGCACTGGTCGCGGGCGGCGGTGTCCAACTTTCTCCGGCCAGTTCAGCCGCAGCCATCATTCCGGTAAGCAGGCCGACAGTGGCACTCTCAACATAGCCCTCGCAACCGGTAATCTGGCCTGCGAAGCGAATATGTGAAGCATCCTTCAGGCGCAGTTGCCGGTCAAGAACCAGCGGCGAATTGAGGAAAGTATTGCGGTGCATCCCGCCCAGCCGCGCAAATTCGGCATGTTGTAAACCGGGGATAGTACGCAGCAAGTCCACCTGCGCGCCATATTTCATCTTGGTCTGAAAGCCCACCATGTTCCACAATGTGCCCAGCTTGTTATCCTGACGCAGTTGGACGACGGCATGGGCCCAGCGGCCTTGCGGAAATTCCGGGGTACGGTCATGCGGATTGTCCAGGCCCACAGGCTTCATCGGGCCATAACGCAGCGTATCAATTCCGCGCGCGGCCATAACCTCAATTGGCATACACGCCTCAAAATACGGCGTGTTTTCTTCCCATTCTTTAAATTCTGTTTTCTCGGCATCCAGCAAACCCTGATGGAAAACCTCATATTGCGCTTTGTCCATTGCGCAGTTGATATAGTCATTACCGCTGCTTCCACCGCCCGCCGACGGCTTGTCCCATCGCGACTGGAACCAGCATATATCCATATCGATGCTATCCCGGTGGACGATTGGTGCAATGGCGTCAAAAAATGCGAGCCGGTCCTGACCGGTTGCTTTTACGATGCTGTCTGCCAGCGATCGGGCCGTCAAGGGGCCTGTCGCGACAATGGTTGGACCGCGTTCGGGCAGGGCATCGATACGCTCGCGGACGATTTCCACATTTGGATGGTCTTGCAGCGCCTGTTCGACCTCTCGGGAGAATACATCGCGGTCCACCGCCATAGCCGATCCGGCCGGCACGCGGGCGACTTCCCCGGCGCGCATGATGAGCGAGTCCAGACGGCGCATTTCGTGATGGAGCAGGCCCACTGCATTGCGTTCATCATCATCAGACCGGAAAGAATTGGAGCAGACCATTTCGGCTAAGCCATCGGTCTGGTGCGCTGCGGTCAATTCCCCGCCGCGCTCTGCCGGGGCGCCGCGCATTTCGGATATGCGGACGGAATAGCCGCGCCGCGCCAACTGCCAAGCGGCTTCACTGCCCGCGAGCCCACCGCCGATAATGTGAACATCGTACTCGGCGGAATGATTGTCTGTATGGTTTGCCATCACAAAATCGGATAGCAGGTAAAGCCCGCGGGACAAGATGGCTACCTGCGCGCATATATAATTTTGAAGGGCGACTTACAGCATATGGTGAAACGGGCTTTGACAGAAAAGCGCCCTTGGCTGCTTACGAGCGTGGCGGCCGCTGCCGCGTTTTTCATTCTCGACGGCCAACCAATCGGCGGGGTCTGGTTACTCCTTCTGAAAGGCGCAGCTGCTGCGCTGCTGTCTGTATATGCCTGGCAGCGCCACAGAAGCACCGATGCCAAGCTGCTCGCGCTGGTGATGGCGTTTTCTGCTGCTGGAGATATGTTGATGGAGTTAAGCCTGGTGCAGGGCGGGGCGGCGTTTTTTCTGGCTCATATCGCCGCGATAATTCTGTATTTGCGTAATCGGCGGCATGATGCAGCTTTCAGCCAGAAAGCTGCGGCGGCGGCGTTGTTGATCCTCACGCCGTGGGTATGTTGGTTATTATCTGAAGATATCGTCATTGCATTTTACGGTGCGGGTCTGGGCGCAATGGCTGCGGCTGCTTGGACAAGCCGGTTCTCGCGGTACCGTGTCGGCATCGGCGCCTTGTTATTTGTCATCTCTGATTGGCTGATCTTTGCAGGTTCCGGTGCATATTCAGATTATGCAATCCTTGGCGATCTGGTCTGGCCAATATATTATCTTGGGCAATTCCTGATCGCGACCGGAGTTATCCAGACGTTGCGCAAGGAATTGGAGGCGGCGGCCTAAAATGCTGCGTGTGCGATAAGATGCCGGTCGTGCTGAGGCCGCTCATATCTACGCGTTGACGGATGCACCATCAAGCTTTTGCGCCACATAGCGCCCGTGCCAGGCCGTCACTATTGCGCCAGACGCCATCGCCACGTCTTTCATATGCGAAGGGATCAACCAGCTACGCCATATTCTCTGCTTGATCGGCCAACGCAAAGTCGCCGCCCTGTGGAGGGCAATCCACCGCGGCAAGGCGCGCGTTTGCTCTCAGGTATCTTAAAAACACCATCACTACACCTTTTATCGGCCACTCATTGCCTGAGAACTGATCCGGGGAAAGCACGGTGTCGTGAGCGAGCCGGACGTGCCGGCCTATAGTGGCCCTTCTGCAATCGGGAAAAGATGACGGATCACCCCTGGCGAAGCGGGCGCCGCTGCGGCCAATGGAGGGAGGGAGCTTCATCGTGCTTAATGCGGATCATTATTCATATCGCTATCCGATTGCGGCGGTGTATGCGGTACCGTTTCATCAGCGTCTTTGCCGATAATCTCCTCAACGATTGCCTCTTCAGCATCGTTTTCGGGCGTCTCATCCTCATCAAGCTTCGCCACGCTGACGATTTTTTCCTTATCGGCGACATTGAACAAGCGTACACCGGCGCTTGATCGCCCGATTACCCGCAATGTATCCAGCGATATCCTGATGAGTTTGGCCTGATCGGTAACCAGCAGGAGCTGATCCGACTTGGTAGCGGTAAAGCTTGCCACAACCGGCCCGTTGCGTTTGATATTGTCGATATTGGTAATACCCATCCCCCCGCGGCCAGCGCGGCGATATTCGTAAGCGGAGGAGATTTTGCCATAACCATTGGCACATACAGTCAGAATAAACTGCTCGGCTTCGGCCATCTCGGCATGATCTGCTGACAATTCAGATGCTTCATCATCTGCTTTCCACGGTGCAACTTTAAGATAGGCATCGCGCTCTTCCGGGGTTGCGCTGCCGCCATGCAGGATGGATAGCGATACGATGCGGTCATCATCTTTCAATTTCATGCCGCGCACACCGGTAGAGGTCCGGCTCTGAAACTCGCGCACGTCCTCACCGCCAAAACGGATCGCTTTACCCAGCCGGGTTGCCAGCAACACGTCATCACCCGCTTCGAGCAATCCGACACCGATCAGCTTATCGTCGCTCCCGTCATCAAATTTCATCGCGAATTTACCGTTGGACGGGATATTGGTGAAGGACCCCATGCTGTTACGGCGGACATTGCCCATTGCAGTCGCGAATACGACGGTTAGGGACTCCCAGCTTTGTTCATCTTCTGGAAGGGGCAGAACAGTGCGGATTGTCTCGCCATCATCAAGGGCCGGGAGCAAATTAATGATGGGACGGCCACGAGTTGTTGGGCCGCCTTCAGGCAGCTTCCACACTTTCAACCGGTAGACTTTGCCCGATGTTGAGAAAAACAGCACCGGATTATGCGTGCTGGTCACGAACATTTCGCTCACCGCGTCCTCTTCCTTGGTCGCCATGCCGGCGCGCCCTTTACCGCCGCGATTTTGCGCACGGAATGCAGAGAGCGGAGTGCGTTTGATGTACCCGTCGAGCGTGACGGTAACGACCATTTCATCACGCTCGATCAGATCTTCATCGTCCAGACCATCCCAAGCGGGCGCAATCTCGGCGACGCGCGGAGTGGCATAGGCATCCCGGATTTCGACCAGCTCTTCGCGCATGATGCTGTAGAGCTTCACCCGGTCGGCAAGAATGGAGAGAAATTCAGCAATGGCATCAGCCAAAACTTTCAGTTCGTCACCAATTTCATCGCGGCCCAGTGCCGTAAGGCGGTGCAGACGCAGCTCTAAAATCGCTTTCACCTGCCGTTCGGAGAGCCGGTAAGTGCCGCTGGATTGCTCAGCGTCAGGCTCAATCGCTTCTACCAGCCGGATATATTGCGCAATGTCGCCGATTGGCCATTCCTTGGCGCGCAATCTGGCCCGCGCTTCCGCTGGGTTGGGCGCGCTGCGGATCATTGCAACAACTTCATCCAGATTGGAAACTGCGACAACCAGCCCGAGCAATATATGCGCACGGTCGCGGGCCTTGTTCAGTTCAAACTTGGTTCGCCGGGTAATAACCTCTTCACGGAATTGGATGAACGCCTGAATAATATCGCGCAGCGACAGCACTTCGGGGCGACCACCGCGAATGGCAAGCATATTGGCCGGGAAACTGGACTGGGCAGGGGTGTGCCGCCAAATCTGGTTCAGGACAACCTCGGCAGTGGCGTCTCGCTTGAGGTCGATAACGACACGGACACCCATCCGGCTGGACTCGTCGCGAATATCGGCGACGCCCTCAATCCGTTTCTCCTTCGCAGCGTCGGCAAGCTTTTCAACCAGCCCGGATTTGCCCACTTGATAGGGGATTGATGTCAGAATAATTGACTCGCGATCCCCGCGTTTGGTCTCAATCTCGTGGCGGCAGCGTTGCAAAATTGAACCGCGCCCTGTGGTGTATGCCGACCGCGCACCGGCGTTACCGAGAATAATTGGCGCAGTAGGAAAATCGGGGCCTGGGATAATCTCAAACAGTTCTTCGGAACTCATCTCTGGCCGCTCAATAAACGCCAGACAGCCATTGATTACCTCGCCAAGATTATGTGGCGGTACATTGGTCGCCATACCCACCGCAATACCGCCAGCACCATTGACCAGCAGATTGGGAAAGCGTGCCGGAAGCACATTCGGCTCAGTCGTCGAACCATCATAGTTCTCGACAAAATCGACTGTGTCCTTGTCCAGATCATCGAGCAGAGAATTGGCCACCTTGGCCAACCGCGCTTCTGTATACCGCATGGAGGCTGGCGGATCGGGATCCATCGAACCAAAGTTACCCTGGCCGTCGACCAGCGGTACCCGCAGCGACCAATCTTGTGTCATCCGCGCCAGCGCATCATAGATGGCGCTGTCACCATGCGGATGGTAATTACCCATTACATCGCCGACGATCTTGGCCGATTTGCGGTAAGGGCGGCCCGCGACGAAGCCCCCTTCCTGACTGGCGTAAAGAATTCGGCGGTGAACCGGTTTCAGACCGTCGCGCACGTCGGGCAGAGCCCGGCTGACGATCACGCTCATCGCGTAGTCGAGATAGCTGGTCTTCATTTCATCGACGATATCGATGCGGCCATAATGTTCAGATGGGGAAGGCGGTGTCAGAGTTTCTGAATCGTCGCTCAAGGGATATCTTCTTTATAACGTCCGGATGCAATGATCGGTGTTTTACGCTTACGCCAAGGCGTAAGAGTGCACCACTCGAAACATGCAAATACGGGCCGTAATCCGGTGGTTTTCCACACCTCGCTGGCAATATCTCACCTATGTGGCCGCAGACGTTGCAGCCGCAATGTTCAAAGTGCGTTCAGGGCAATGCGCATAACAATAATGGCAATATGGAACGCGAACCATCAGTTGCGCGTTTCTATGCCGTATTCGTGCCAAACAGGCTCAGTTGAACATTATTGGGAGAACTTCAAATGACTTCGCATACCCTCAAAACGGCTTTCCGGCCGGCTTCACATGTCGCGCTGGCCATCGCATTGGTGTCTGGTGCTGCCGTCGGCATTTCGGCATTTGCCGATACTGCCCATGCGCAAAAGCGGGACCGGGATAAGCCAGCCAAAAGTGATTACTCAAAAGGCTTTGTCGAAGCCTATTCTCCGGTTGAGGCGCTGACCAAGGCTGACGCGCCCGATATGGCGGCAATCAGGGCGGCGCTGCCCGGCGTCACTGCTGCTATAGAAACGCCGGACGACAGAATGGCAGGTGGCGGACTGCTGTATAATGTGGGTAATACTGCAAAAGACATTTCGTTGCAGCGCCAAGGCCTCGATCTCATGATCGAAAGCGGCAAGCTTTCTGAACAGCAAATGATCCAGTATCTTGTATCCGCCGGTCAATTGGCATCTGACGATGGCGACCATTCTGCCGCACGCTCGCGCTTTTCGCAGGCGATCGATGCTGGTTACAACAGTTCGCCAGCTCTGGAAGGCGTGATTGCAGAAACCTATTTCAAAGAGGACAAATATGCCGAGGGCTTGGCCTATCTAGGCGGAGTTATTGATGGCCAGCATTCTGCAGGTCAGAAGGCTGATGAAAACTGGTATAAGCGCGGTATTGCGGTCGCATATTCCAATGATCTTGCAAATGAAGCGATAAAATTCAGCACCGACTATGCACGGGCATATCCATCAGCAACCAGTTGGGGCGATGCAATCGCTGTGCAGCGGACGTTTCTGGATTATGACAATAATGCAGTTCTTGATCTGCTGCGTTTGGCTGACCGGACCAAAAGCCTCCGCGAAGGGCGTGATTACGCCGATTATATAGATGCGGCTGATGCACGCCGCTTGCCAGGCGAGGTGAAACGCATCGTGGAAATGGGCCTGGCAGCCGAAAAACTGCAAATGAGTGATCCATTTGTGGCAGAGGCGAGCTCCACCGCAACGGCGCGTATGCGCGCTGATCGTGCCGAATTGCCAGCATTGGAACGCGATGCGCGTGCGTCCAGTTCCACGGCCGTGACCGCCACTGCCGCCGGTGATGCGTTCCTCAGTTACGGGATGGCTGCCGAAGCGGAAGAAATGTACACCATCGCACTTACGAAAAGCGGCGCTGATCTGCCGCGTATCCTAACCCGTTTGGGTATTGCCCAAGCTGATCAGGGCAAGGCGGAGGCTGCGGCCACTTTTGCCCGGGTTGAAGGCGTTCGCGCCCCGATTGCGTCCCTGTGGCGCATTTACGCAGAGCAAAACGCATTACCTGCACCGGTGGCGCCAGCGATAGCAGGTCCCGCGGCTGACGATACGATGTAATTTGACCGCGATTTTGTGAAGCCAAAAACAGAAAAAGGCGCAGATTAGATTCTGCGCCTTTTTTTTGTGAACACATGGCAGCGACAATCGGCGGGTTTACTCTTGCGCGACGAACTCACCCGTTACTGGATTGAGGACATGCAGCACGCCGTCAGAAATTGCAAAATAGGTCCCTCGCAAAACGAGGTCGCCCGATCTTTCGCGCGCCGCGACATTGGGAAAGCTGCGAAGATTATCAAGGCTGACGCGGACGGCGGCGCGTTCCATCGCGCGTTCGGCATCGCGGCCGTTGGTACCATACCCCTCGATGACGGGGCCTCGCGCTGAATCGAGCAACCCGATCCAATTGGCAACAAATCCGCCTTCGCCCGGCGCGGCGCCATGCAATTCCCGCGTCAAGGCTGCTTTGCAACCGCCGCACATGCCATGCCCCATCACGACAATTTGGCGAACGTGCAGAACATTAACGGCAAATTCGACGGCGGCCGATACACCGTGCAGACCGGGCGTTGTTTCAAATGGCGGGACGAGGGCAGCCACATTGCGCACCACGAAGATTTCCCCGGGATCAACGTCAAATATCTGGGCAGGGTCAACGCGGCTATCCGAACAGGCAATGACCATCAATTTGGGTGACTGGCCATGCTTGGCCAAATTGTCATAGCGTTCGCGCTGGGCGGGATACCCTTCGCGGCGGAAGCGGCGATATCCCTCCAGCAGAGTTGCAAATTCTGGCATCAGAACCGTTCCCCGCGAACAACCTCCACATCCCACATAGTGAGAAGCAAGCCGTGGCTTGACAGAATGGGTGCGAGTTCCTCTGATAGTCGCGCGGCCTTATCCAGCGCCGCGACTGTAAGTATGAGAGATTTGTCAGACCCTGTCACCCGCTCGTCACGCCAGGGCCCATCGCGTCCGCTGCCAGACTGAACCGGAAGGACAGTCCAGCCGCTGATTTCAACCAGTTCAATCGCCCGCGTTACGCGTTTGACCAGCGGTGTATCAGCCAAAATTTCGATGCGTTTACGGATCACAGTTTCGGTCATATCACGCCACCGCCAATCAATTTCGAAAGAGCTGTAAGGAGCCCGATATTGATGAGAATATTGAAAGGAAAAGTAATACTGAGCGACATGGTCAGGTATACTCCTGGATCGGCCTGGGGCAGGGCGAGGCGCATCGCCGCAGGTACCGCAATATAACTTGCGCTGGCACATAACACGCCGAACGCCGCCGCAGATCCCACATCCAGGCCAATCGCAGTGCCTGCAAATACACCCAAAATTCCGTTGAAGGTAGGCAGAGCAAGCGCGATAATCGTCAGCCGCCAGGTAATTGCGCGGCTGCTCAGAACCCTGCGCGCAGCAATCAGACCCATATCAAGCAGGAAAATACACAATACGCCTTTGAAGCCAGCCTCGAAAAACGGGCTTACTTCAGCAAAACCTGATGGGCCAGCAACAATACCGATTGCGAAGCTACCGAGCAACAAAACTACTGAAGCATTTAGAAATACCTCTTTCATCATCTCGCGGCGTTCATCAGCAGTGGCATCTTTATCACCGCCTTTGGCCAGCATCAGCCCGCTCAAAATGGCTGGCGTCTCCATTGCCGCGAGCACAGCCACCATAAAACCCGCTGCGGGAACAGCGGAAAATTCGAGAATTTCAACGGCGGTCACATAGGTTACGACACTGACCGAACCATAATGCGCCGCGACCGCACCAGAGTTCAACTTGTCGAGTTTGCCGAAAGTCTTGAGCACGGCATAAGCAATGAAGGGGATCAGAAAACTCGCCGCTATACCCGCGCCTAGCGCAACTGCAATGGTACCGCTCATGCCCGACTTGGAGACGGCCACGCCGCCTTTCAGGCCGATAGCGGCCATCAGATATAGTGACATACCCTTAGCTATGGCTTCCGGAATGGCCAGGTCTGAACGAATAAACGCAGCGAGCAATCCCAGCAGGAAAAACAGCACCACGGGTGAGGTGAAGGTTTGTAAGGCTGCAGCATCCATAATGATCCGCTACGCAATTGATGCATAAGACGCAATTGGCAAAGCGGCCCAGATCCGGTTTCTTCCCCAATCACTGATGCAATCGTGTGACAATGCAATCAAGGCAATGAACCACCAAGGCCCGGTCGCAGCCTGCCATTGCGGTCATTCCAATCCGTCCCTAAATGGCAAATATGAATGATCTTTCCAGCCCGCCATCGTCCGGTGCAAACCGTCCGCCCCGCCAGCGCAAGCCCGATTGGATCCGCGTGAAAGCACCGGTGAGCAAAGGCTATCATGAAACCCGCAAGCTGATGCGGGAGCTTAAACTCAACACCGTCTGCGAAGAGGCGGCCTGTCCCAATATTGGTGAGTGCTGGACGAAGAAACACGCCACAGTGATGATCCTTGGCGATGTGTGCACACGGGCCTGCGCGTTTTGTAATGTCAAAACGGGTATGCCGCGTATGGTCGATCCGATGGAGCCGGAGAATACCGCTATCGCAGCGGCAAAAATGGGCCTTGAGCATATCGTGATCACGTCGGTTGACCGGGATGATTTGCCCGATGGCGGGGCCAGCCAGTTTGTCAAAGTCATTAAAGCTCTGCGCCGTGAAACGCCCCATACAACCATCGAAATCCTAACGCCCGATTTTCGCGGAAAGATGCGGTCCGCTGTCGAGGCAATCTGTGAAGCGGGTCCCGATGTTTATAATCACAATCTAGAGACTGTGCCGCGTCTATACCCGACGATCCGGCCCGGCGCGCGTTATTATGCTTCGCTGCGATTGCTGGAGGAGGTGAAGAGCCACGATCCGATGATCTTCACCAAATCCGGTATCATGCTCGGTCTGGGCGAGCAGCGGTTGGAAGTGCATCAGGTGATGGACGACATGCGTTCTGCCGATATTGATTTCATGACGATGGGGCAATATTTACAGCCCACCCCCAAACATGCTGCGGTTGAGGATTTTGTGACACCAAAAGCGTTCGATGCATTCGGTGCGATTGCCCGGGCCAAAGGGTTCATGCAGGTCGCGTCCAGTCCGTTGACACGCTCGAGCTATCACGCAGGCGATGATTTTGCCGAGATGCGCGCTGCGCGTGAAGCAAAGTTCGCCAAACAGGCGGCGCAGAGAGCATAATAATGCCGGGTATTCGCGAACATCGTGACTTGCCGTATAGCTGCGAACAGATGTTCGATCTGGTGGCCGATGTTGGTCGCTACAAGGAATTCCTTCCCTGGGTTGTGGCCACTCGCGTTCGGTCGAATACTGACACCGAGATGGTGGCCGACATGGTGGTTGGCTTCAAATCGCTGCGCGAAAAGTTCACTTCGCAAGTGGCGAAGAACAGGCCGCACCACTTGCAAGTGCAATATGTCGATGGTCCACTGCGCGATCTGGACAATCGCTGGGTGTTTGAACCACGGGAAGGCGGCGGTTGCCGGGTAGATTTCTCGGTCGAGTTTACTTTTAAGAATCGCGTGTTCGAGGCATTGGCGGGCCAGTATTTTGATCGCGCATTCCGCAAAATGGTGGCCGCATTTGAAGCGCGTGCGGATGAGCTTTACGGCAGCAACAATTCCAACGCACACAGCACCGCCTGACGCCTAATTTCTGCGCGGCTAAGGTCACCGAACTGTTTCAGCTCACCTTCTGGTTCGCCGTCGTTTCCGCGAATGGAACGCGCAAACACTACCGTACCAACCGGCTTCAACGTTGTGCCGCCCTCAGGGCCAGCGACACCGCTGATCGCAACGCTTATATCGGCGCTGCTGTTCTTCAGGGCACCTTCCGACATGGCCCAGACGCACGCGATCGACACTGCGCCGAAGGTTTCGATGATATCGCTCGCCACCCCTAAGCTTTCCATTTTTGCCGCGTTGGAATAGGTCACGAAGCCGCGGTCCAAAACAGCCGATGAACCCGCAACTTCGGTTAGGGCCGCAGCAACCAGTCCGCCCGTGCAACTTTCTGCAAGCGCAATTTTCCTGCCGATTTTGGAATTTTCAGCAATCACCCGTTCGGCAAGCTCGGCAATTTCCTGGGGGAGCAGGGTGTCGATCATTTGGGCTCATATGCGCAGATTTTTGGATCTTTTACATTTGCCATATCCATCAAAAAGGCGAGCAACCCACCCATATTTTCAGGTGGGAGCGGTGCGAGCATCTCGACGCCGCGTTCGATCTTCGCGCAGTCTTTCAATTTAATCTCCTCAGCGACTTTCTGTTCGATAATCGCATCGACCAACGGGCGCACAGATTCCTCTGGCAAGGCTGCAAACAGATTGGCCATCGCTTCATCACCGTCCTTTGCAGCAAATTGCATGAGCAATGTGAAGGCACCGGGCCACACGGCATCCTGCCGATCAAGATATTGTGCTGCGAACGCATCGCCTTTGGTGCTCATAAAGCCACTATCGGCCAATTCATCACCGCATTTTTCTGCGAATGCGGAGACGAGTAGCGGCATCGAGTAAATCATGGCGTCAGAGATATTCTCCTGATCGACGCAATTCTGGGCCATTGCGATCTGCGGCTGTGCCAATGCAAATATAGCCGCCGGTACAGCGGCAATTCTCGTCAGTGTGCGTCTCATAATCTACTGTCCTTTGAAGGGGCTGGTTCACGCCGGATGCGTGTTGAAAACCGTTGCAATGGCCTGTGCCGCAATTCCTTCCCTGCGGCCCGCAAAACCGAGGCGTTCGGTGGTGGTAGCTTTGACACTCACTTGCCCGATGTCAACGGAAAGTAGGCGGGCAATCTCCGCGCGCATGGCATTGCGGTGGGAGCCGATTTTCGGGGCCTCGCAGATGAGAGTCAGATCCACATTGGCGATGCTGTATCCGGCCTGCGAAACCAGCTGCGCAGCGTGTTCCACAAATCGGCCCGACGCGGCCCCTTTCCATTGCGGATCGCTGGGCGGAAAATGATCGCCAATATCACCGGCAGCGATCGCGCCCAGCAAAGCGTCAACGACGGCATGCAGGGCGACATCTGCATCACTATGGCCTGACAACCCCTTGTCGTGAGGAATTTTCAGACCGCCTAGCCACAGCTCTTCGCCCTTGACGAGACGGTGAACATCATATCCCATGCCTGTGCGCACCATCGGCAATCCCGTCATAAAATCCTCGGCAAAAGTGAGTTTTTTTAACGCTTCATCTCCTGCGACATGCGTGACCGTGCCGCCCGCCGCGCGCAGAACCTGTGCATCATCACCGGCGCTGCCTGGTTCGCTCCATGCACGGTGAGCGGCAAGGATGGTAGAAAACTGAAACGCTTGCGGCGTTTGTACCCGTCGCAATGCGGTGCGATCGGCAGACCCTGCCATCATGCCGTCCGTATCAACTGCCAGGCTATCAACGACTGGCAGAACCGGAACGGCCCCATCTGATCGCAAAACCGCATCGCGCAACCTTGTTATCACCGCATCAGGCAGGACGGCGCGCGCGGCATCATGGATCATCACGATATCAGTGTCTGTGCCGGCCAGGGATTCCAATCCAGCGCGCACAGAATCCTGACGGGTCGCGCCGCCAATAACCAAACGGATGCCCGATAATCCGGCCAGCGCGGCCTTGGCGATATCGCCGGTGCCTTGCGGAATAACCACCACGACCGGGGCCGCTCCTCCGCGTATAAATGCATCAGCGGAATGCCGCAAAACCGGCTTGCCGCGCCAGATGGCGAACTGTTTGGGCAATACCTGTCCAGCGCGCAGACCCTTACCGGCGGCAACAATAATCGCCGCAAGCTTTGCCGGTTTGCACGGGGATGGTGACGTATCCATGATCTCTCTACCCGCTAGCTGCTTGCGCCAAATGCTGCAATGCACTATATATTGCACAAAATTTAGGCACGCATTGCAATGACACCACCAAGAACTCCGCCGCGGCTTTCGCCGATCCACATGGGTAATATCGAGATTGACTGCCCCGTCATTCTGGCGCCGATGACAGGTGTCACCGATATGCCGTTCCGTACATTGGTTCGGCGTTACGGCTCTGGGTTGAATGTGACCGAAATGATCGCGAGCCAGGCGATGATCCGCGAAACACGTCAGTCGCTTCAGAAAGCGGCCTGGGATGCGGTGGAGGAACCGGTCTCCATGCAATTGGTCGGCTGCGATCCTGTCTCTATGGGTGAGGCGGCCAAGCTGAATGAAGATCGCGGCGCGGCAATTATCGACATTAATTTTGGCTGTCCCGTACGGAAAGTGACCAATGGTCTGGCCGGGTCCGCTTTGATGCGCGAAGTTCCGCTGGCGACGCGGTTAATGGAGGCCACGGTGAAGGCTGTGTCAGTGCCCGTCACAGTAAAAATGCGGATGGGCTGGGACCATGACAGTCTTAACGCGCCAGAGCTTGCCAAGATCGCGGAAGACCTTGGCGTCAAGATGATTACCGTTCACGGGCGGACGCGCAACCAGATGTATAAAGGCTCTGCTGATTGGAGTTTTATCCGTAAAGTCAAACAGGCAGTGTCCATTCCTGTGATCGTCAATGGTGATATTTGCGGAATTGCCGATGCTGCCAAAGCGGTCGAGCAATCTGGCGCAGATGGTTTGATGATTGGGCGGGGCGCATATGGCAAGCCGTGGCTGCTGGGCCAAGTGATGCACTGGTTCAAAACAGGCGAGCGCCTCACCAGCCCCAGTTTTGACGAGCAATATGCGGTTTTAGTGGAACATTATGAGCGGATGCTGGACCATTATGGACGCAACGTGGGCTGCAAAGTGGCGCGCAAGCATCTCGGCTGGTATACAAAGGGCATGCACGGATCGGCAGAGTTCCGTAATCATGCCAATTTCATTAATAATCCCGAACAGGTGCTGGGTGAAATTGAGCGGTTCTACACGCCGTTTATGAACCGCCGCGCAGCATGAGCGACATATCAGCGCCGGCCCGGTTTCCCACTGCGCAGGAGCAATTATCGGGCATGCTCTTTGCGGTTGTGTTGCTCGGCCCAGATTTGTGTATTGCCGAGGTCAATCATGCTGCCGAAGATCTTTTGGGGCGCAGCGCGAAACGGCTTATCGGGAAACAGATCGCGGATGTCGTCAATTTTGCTGATAGCGGATTGACCAATAAGCTGACATCTTTGGATGGTCCTCTGCTTGCGCGCGGATTGCATTTGCAATTGGGCGGTTATGAAAGACATGTAAATTTCACGGCATCGCCGGTTTTAGGTTGGAACAACTGGCAAGTGCTCACATTTTCTGATGCCGGCCGTGACGATATGCGTAGCGAATCTGACCCGCCCAGCGCGTTGAAAGCCCCCGCTATTCTCGCGCATGAAATCAAAAACCCGCTATCCGCAATTCGCGGGGCAGGGCAGCTGATCGCCCGAAAGCTGGACGAGAAAGACCGTAAACTCACCGCGATGATTGCTGATGAGGTGGACCGCATTGCGCGGCTTGTCGACCGGATGCAGGAACTGGGCAGCAGCAGCGCCGGACCTTTGGAGAAAGTGAACCTTCACGCCTCTATCCGCAGCGCGATGGCAAGTGTGCGGGCGGCTGCTGGTGGAAGGGCTGAATTGTCTGAAGAATTTGATCCCTCTTTGCCGCCGATTGCGGGCCACCGTGACACATTGGAACAGGCCCTGATCAATCTGCTGACCAATGCAGTGGATGCGTGCGATTCTTCAGAAAATGGCCGGATTATCGTGCGTACGCGTTTTGTCAGCGGATTGGCAGCAAATGTCGGTCAGGCTGGCAAGGCAGTGCGTCTGCCGGTTGAAGTTGCGATTTGTGATCACGGGCCCGGGCTCGATCCTGCACTGGGCGACCATGTTTTTGAACCATTTGTTACCACGAAAACGAACGGACAGGGGCTTGGTCTGGCGCTCGTAAAAAAGCTGGTGTCCGATATGGGGGGCCGGGTCAGTCATCAGCGCGACACGGCAAAAGGGCAAACACAATTCCGCATCCATCTGGCTCTGGCGGATTG
The DNA here is from genome assembly GCF_049682855.1 of Pontixanthobacter sp. Classification (NCBI taxonomy): domain Bacteria; kingdom Pseudomonadati; phylum Pseudomonadota; class Alphaproteobacteria; order Sphingomonadales; family Erythrobacteraceae; genus Pontixanthobacter; species Pontixanthobacter sp. The sequence continues at coordinate 141,498 of NZ_JBAUIK010000016.1, forward strand.
GGCGACTGATTAGAGTTTCGAACATGGTTGGAACAGGCGATGCATAAAATTCTGCTGATCGAAGATGATGATGCTATCGCAATCGTGGTGACGGCTGCTCTTGAAGATGAAGGGCACACCGTCACACGGCGCGCGAGCATTCACGGCCGTGATCAGGAACTGGCCAAAAGCATATTTAGCGTAATGTTGACCGATGTCATGCTGACTGACGGGGACGGGATCGAAAGCCTGTCGCGCGTTCGGTCCCAATACCCTGATTTGCCAATCATCATCCTTTCGGCACAGAATACCTTGGACACGGCTGTCAGGGCCACCGATACTGGCGCATTTGAGTATTTCCCTAAACCGTTTGATCTTGATGAGCTGACCCGCGCCGTCAATCAGGCGATTGGTGCCAAATCCGAACAATCGCTGGACATCACCGATGCCGGTGACGGGCTGCCACTGGTTGGCCGAAGCCAAGCGATGCAGGGCGTCTACCGGATGATCACGCGCGTGTTACGTAATGATCTCACAGTATTGGTGCTGGGCGAATCTGGCACGGGCAAGGAATTGGTTGCCGAGGCGATTCATCAACTGGGGCATCGCAAAACCGGCCCCTTTATTGCCGTCAATGCAGCCGCAATACCGGGCGAATTGATTGAGAGCGAGCTTTTTGGGCACGAAAAAGGCGCGTTTACGGGCGCGGTCGCGCAATCCATTGGCAAGTTCGAACAGGCCAATGGCGGAACTCTGTTTCTTGATGAGATCGGCGATATGCCGCTCGACGCCCAGACCCGTCTTCTGCGCGCACTGCAATCGGGCAAAATAAGGCGTGTGGGCGGGCGGCAGGAAATCGCGATCGATGTCCGGATTGTCGCAGCGACAAACCGCGATTTGAAGCCGATGATTGCCGCAGGTACTTTCCGCGAAGACCTGTTCTACCGTCTGAATGTGGTCCCCATCACAATTCCGCCACTACGCGAACGCCGCGATGATATTGATGCTCTCGCTCGCCATTTCCTCAAGCTGTCAACCACCGAAGGCTTGCCGCTGCGGCAGATTGACAGTCGCGCAGTAAAATTGCTGCAGGAGCAACGCTGGCCGGGCAATGTCCGTGAATTGCGTAACATGATTTACCGCTTGGTACTGATGGCGCGAGACGACACGATCAATGCCGACAGCGTCAGGGAAATCGTCGGGCAAATGGCTCCCGCACGAGCAGACTTCGCCGATGACAGCTTCGCGCTGCCGCTACAGGCATGGCTCGAGAAAGAAAATCCTGCCGCCGGAACAGTCTACCAAGCAGCCAGCACTGTCTTCGAAAAACCTCTATTTTCCTGGGCGTTGACGCAAACCAGCGGAAATCAGGTAAAAGCGGCAAACTTGCTCGGTATCAATCGTAATACTCTACGCAAACGGTTGAACGAACTCAATATATCAGCCGAGGACTTCGCCCGGTAATGCCGATCACCAGCGATATCGGTCCGGCGGATGGGTGCTTCTGCCTTAAAAAACCCTTGCAAATCGGCAACACAGCTGTTGTTAGTTTGTCACTATGAGCAGCGCGAGCCTGTCTGCCCCTGTGGCCAAGCGGAACAGTTCGCGCCTGTGGCGGCGTTTCATGGTTATCTCCCGCCGCGCCAATTTTTTTCTGTTGCTGGAAGGTGCTGCATTGATTGCGGTTTTGGCGATGATGACCGCCACCTATCTCGCCTTCACCCGGGCCCCGCCGGGCGGCGAGCTGTTGCCTTCGGCGCAAGTGGCGATCCTGCTGATCGGGACGTTGATCCCGGCGATGGGGATATTGGTGCTGTTTGGCCGCCGTATGGCGCTACGGCGTGCAGCCGGCAGTACCGCACGGCTTCATGTACGGCTGGTGTTTTTCTTCTCGCTCGTTGCGGCAGTTCCCACGTTGCTGGTGGCGGCATTTGCAGCGGTTCTGTTTCAATCGGGGGTTGATTTCTGGTTTTCCGACAATTCGCGCGGCCTTATGCGCAACGCGAACGAGCTGGCTGAAGGCTATTACGAGCAGAACCAGCTTCAGGTTTCGGATGAAACCATCACTATGGCTGCGGATATGCGCGACTTTTTGGAGCGGGTACCGATCAGCGATCCGGCGTTTGCCGATTTTTACCAGTTTCAGGTACAGGCGCGTGATTTATCGGAATCGGCAGTTCTACAGCGGTTGCCGGATGCAACCCTAAGGACCGCAGCAGCGGTCAATTTAGGTTCTGAACTGGTCCCGTCAGAGGCGCTCCCTCGAGACGGGTTTGAACGGCTGGCTGCTGGCGAGGCGGTAGTCGTCCAGGGTGATGCGGGGCGTATAAAAGGGTTGGCCGCGATTGACCGCGAATCAGGAATTTTCCTTTATACCGCGCGAAATTCCGAGGCTTTACCGTTCAAATCCTGGGAAAGCGCGACAGCCATCTCAGCGGCTTATGAAGTTTTAACAACGCGGGCGAGGGCGCTTCAATTGCGCTTTAATCTTGCCCTGTTCGTTGTCGCACTTGGCCTGGTGGGCATGGCTGTCTGGTTCGCCCTTCGCTTCGCTGACCGACAAGTGGAGCCGCTCACCGATCTGGTGCTGGCTGCGCGCAAGGTGGGTGCAGGGAACTTCGCGATGCGGGTCGAAGGCAGGACCGGGGCTGATGAAATCGGTCTGCTCAACCGGGCTTTTAACCGAATGACAGCGCAGATTGAAAAACAGACTACCGATCTCGTGGGTGCCAACGCGCAATTGGACCAGCGGCGCGCCTTTATGGAAGCGTTGCTCGAATCCACGTCTGCGGGAATTATATCGATTGGCTCACATGGTGAAATATTGCTCATGAACAGCACTGCGCAGAATGTATTGCTGGGTCAGACGGCAGCGTTTGATCATAATGATCAACTGTCAAATATCGCACCGCAAATATCGGCGCTGGTTAAGGCAGATGTGTCTGACGGAGTGGTGACATATAACAGGGGTAGCGATATTTTGACACTTGCAGTCAAGATAGCCACCGCACCAGAAGGCAAAGTCATCACATTTGAGGATATCACGCGCCAGTTGGTCTATCAAAGGCAGGCCGCATGGTCCGATGTGGCACGGCGTATCGCCCATGAAATCAAGAACCCGCTCACACCCATTCAATTGGCGACCGAACGGCTGAAGCGCCGTTACCGCAAGCAAATTGAAATTGACGGCGAATTGTTCGACGATCTGACCAATACAATTGTTCGTCAGGTCGGTGACTTGCGCAAGATGGTAGACGAATTTTCATCGTTCGCCAGACTGCCCAAGCCAATGTTCCGCAGCGAAGATGCGCTGGATCTTGTACGCCAGGCCCTATTTTTACAAGAAGTCGGTAATTCGGATATCCAGTTCTCGTTTGAGACAGATGCCGAACTGCCAGTGACGATGGCCTGTGACAGGCATCAGGTTGGCCAGGCGCTGACCAACGTCCTGAAAAACGCGGTGGAGGCCGTCGAAGCCCGGTCGCAGGCAGAAGATCTGGACTATCGCGGACGGATCGCGGTAGGCCTTCATGCCTGTGACAAATATGTGACCGCAACAATTCAGGATAATGGCATCGGCTTACCGGATAAGGGTGAGCGGATTGTCGAGCCGTATGTCACTACCCGTGCCAAGGGCACCGGGCTGGGCCTCGCAATCGTAAATAAAATTGTTGAGGAACATGGCGGTGAAATGGTTTTCTCTGCGGCAGATACCGGCGGAACCATAGTCGCGCTGAAGTTTGCGCGTGACCCCGTGCCAGCTTTGCAGTCTCTTGCCGGGAAAGATGGTACTGTATGATCCTGTGCCAGCTCACTTGGGTTCATACGCTTATTAGTACACGGCCATTGGCCGGAAAGGATGTGCCCCAATGGCGCTAGATATTCTTGTAGTGGATGACGAGCGCGATATTCGCGATCTGGTCTCAGGCGTGCTGAGCGATGAGGGGTATGAATGCCGCACAGCCGGTGACAGCACTTCGGCTCTTGCGGCGATTGATGAACGGCGGCCAAGTCTCGTCCTGCTCGATGTATGGTTGCATGGCAGCCCGATGGACGGGCTGGAAGTGCTCGACGCGATCAAGCAGCGCGAACCGGAACTGCCGGTGATCATATTCTCTGGCCATGGTAATATCGACACTGCGGTATCGGCGGTGAGCCGGGGCGCAATGGATTTCATCGAAAAGCCGTTTGAAGCAGAGCGACTGTTGCTTCTCGTCGAGCGGGCAACCGAAACAGAACGCCTGCGCCGCGAAAATGACCGCTTGCGGCAGGGCTTTGCACTGGGTGAGGAATTTACCGGCAATTCGGCGGCAATCAATCACGTGCGCGCGACGCTGAAACGTGTTGCTGGCACTGGCAGCCGCGTATTGATCACCGGCCCGGCCGGAGCTGGTAAAGAGGTTGCCGCGCGGCTTCTGCATAGCTGGAGTCCACGCGCGCAAAATGCCTTTGTCATTGTCAATTCGGCGCGGATTACGCCTGAACGTTTTGAGCAGGAATTGTTTGGGGAGGAAAGCAACGGCAAGCTGGTGCGGCCCGGCCTGCTGGAGATGGCCGATGGCGGCACGCTGTATCTTGATGAAGTGGCGGATATGCCGCTTTCCACCCAGGCACGTATTTTGCGCGTGCTTACAGATCAGAGCTTTGTCAGAGTGGGCGGAATACGGCAGATTGGCGTTGATGTCCGCGTAGTCTCTTCCAGCGCGCGCAATTTGCAACAGGCGATGGAGGAATCCAGTTTTCGGGAAGATCTGTTCTATCGCCTGAATGTGGTCCCGGTGCAGGTTCCCTCATTGTCGGAACGGCGTGATGATATTCCTGCAATTGCGGATCATTTCTTCACCCGTCACGCGGCGGAGCAGGGCATCGCTCCGCCGTTAATTTCGGAAGAGGCAATGGCCGCGATGCAGGCCTATGATTGGCCCGGTAATGTCCGCCAGCTCCGCAACGTTGTTGAACGAACCATCATTCTGACCCCGCGTGATGAACTTGAGACTGTCGAGGCGGCTATGCTGCCGAGCGAAGTAACAGGCGGAAAATTGGGCGGGAACGGCGGGGTCTCTGCATTGATGGGGGTGCCCCTGCGTGATGCGCGCGAGTCTTTTGAACGCGAATATTTGACCGTCCAGATCCGTAGATTCTCCGGCAATATCTCCAAGACCGCGAGTTTTATCGGAATGGAACGCTCTGCCTTGCATCGCAAATTGAAACTGCTGGGGATGGGCGACCGCAAGGCTAATACTGACACATAGGACACTCTGCATCTTTTGTTACAAAACTGCGGAATATTTCTTATTGAAATCTGCCACTTAACAACATAGTTTGTCACTTGATAATTCGGTTGATGCGCTGCGGTGCATTCAGCCAGCTAGTCGGCGTTAGCGTCGCCGACCAATAATGGAGATTAAAATGGCAGAGGGACGTACCCTTTCCGCACGCGCAATCCCCAAGGCTCCGGAACCGGAAATGGTGGTCAAGCCGGGCAATCTGCAGGATGCGTTTTTGAACCAGCTGAGAAAAGACAAAGCGCCCGTGACCATGTTTCTGGTGAAGGGGGTCAAGCTGCAGGGTATTGTGACGTGGTTCGATAATTTTTCCATCCTGCTGCGCCGTGATGGGCAGTCGCAACTGGTGTACAAGCATGCCGTTTCCACCATCATGCCAAGCCAGCCGATAAATGCGCGTGCGTTTTCGAGCCAGGATAGCAACCGTAAACAACGTCTGCTGCAAGATGTATTTTTGGCCAGCGTTCGGGAAGAAGAAGCGCCCGTGACTATGTTTCTGGTGAATGGCGTGATGCTGCAGGGCGTGATTGCCGCATATGATCTGTTTTGCATGTTGCTGGAACGCGACGGATACGTCCAGCTTGCTTACAAGCACGCGGTTTCGACGATCCAGCCAGACAAGCATGTCGATCTGACAGGCGATTGGGAAGGCGACGAAGACTGAGCTTCGATGATAACTTGATGGGCGAAGTCTCGCGCGGTGCGCGGGCTATCGTCGTATGTCCCGACATCAAGCGACTGGTGTATGATCTGGATGCGGCGGCACGACTGGAGGAAGCTTGCGGGCTTGCTTTGGCAATCGGTATTGTCGTTGCAGAGGCCATCATAATCCCGGTGCGCGATGTGAAGCCAAATACTCTTTTTGGTGAAGGACAAGTCGCAAATATCGACGCGCAGGCCGCTATGGAAGACGCGCAGGCCGCTATGGAAGACGCTGAGCTGATCATAGTCGACGGCGCTTTATCGCCTATACAACAACGCAATCTTGAAGAAAAACTCAAACGCAAAGTCATTGACCGTACTGGTCTGATCTTGGAGATTTTCGGCGAACGCGCTGCCACGGCTGAGGGGCGCTTGCAGGTTGAACTGGCGCATCTGGATTATCAGCAAAGCCGTCTGGTTCGCAGTTGGACTCACCTGGAACGGCAGCGCGGCGGTTTCGGTTTTCTGGGCGGACCGGGCGAAACTCAGATTGAGGCTGACAGGCGGATGATCCGGCAGCGCATGTCGCGTTTGCGCAAAGAATTGGAACAGGTCCGCCGTACCCGGGCGCTCCATCGTGAAAGGCGCGGGCGGGCACCGTGGCCGATAATTGCGCTGGTTGGTTATACCAATGCAGGTAAGTCGACACTGTTCAACAGGCTCACCGGGGCCGAAGTCATGGCAGAGAATTTACTCTTTGCCACATTGGATCCAACAATGCGGGCTGTTCGATTACCAGGGGTGGAAAAGGCCATACTGTCAGATACTGTGGGGTTCATCTCTGACCTTCCAACGCAGCTCGTTGCGGCGTTCCGTGCGACATTGGAAGAGGTCACTGCGGCAGATGTAATTGTCCATGTGCGTGATATGTCGAACCCTTCCGCGGCGGCGCAAAAGGCGCAGGTGCTTGGCGTTCTCACCGATTTGGGCGTACTGGACGGCGAGGATGGAACCTCCGACATTCCTATCATTGAAGCGTGGAACAAATGGGATTTGCTGAGCGAAGATGTCGCAGAGGAGCTGAGCGCAGTGGCACTATCTCATCCAGATATTCTACCGCTTTCAGCTGAAACAGGCGAGGGCGTTGAAGCATTTGCGATCGAAATGGGTCGGTTGCTGACAGAAGGCGCTATTGAGCATCAACTGCTTATTCCTGCAAGTGAAGGGCAGAAAATTGCTTGGCTGCATTCTCATGGAAATGTGGTTGCTGAAGATGACGGGGGTGAAGGTGACAATGGGCCATTGCGGGCGGTGACCGTGCGGCTAACTCCCAAGGAATTTGGACGGTTTACGAGCCTGAATTAGGATCACGGTTCGGTGGCGCCTGGGCGCTTTTCTCATCCCGTTTTACAGCAACCCATAGGGCCTCCTTCTGGCCAGTATCAAGCGTCGCAAAAGCGCCGTCTGTCTTCGTTTCCATCGCACGAAACCGGCGTTCGAATTTGCGGTTGGCATTTTTAAGCGCAGTTTCGGGAGCAATACCGAAAGCGCGCACCAAATTGACCGCTGCGAATAAAAGATCGCCAGCTTCCTCTTCACGCTCATCGATCGGTGCATTGGCGAGCTCGGCCATCTCTTCACGAACTTTATCAGCGGGGCCGTGCGTGTCTGGCCAGTCAAATCCGGTGCGGGCCGCCCGCTTTTGGAGTTTCTCCGCACGCAGTAATGCGGGGAGGGTATGCGCAACACCGTCCAGCGCGCTATCTGATCCCTTCTGCGCCCGTTCGGCTTCTTTCAATGCTTCCCAGCGGCCTTCGGTCATTTCGCCTTTACCATCCCCAAAAATATGCGGATGGCGGCGCTCCATCTTGTCTGAAATGGCATCGGCGACATCGGCAAATGCAAACGCACCTTGTTCGCACGCTATTTGAGAATGAAACACGACCTGGAACAGCAAATCGCCGAGCTCCTCGCGCAGTTCGTTCATTGCGCCGCGATCTATCGCATCGGAGACTTCGTAAGCTTCCTCGATAGTATATGGTGCTATCGTTTTGAAAGTTTGCGCTTTGTCCCAGTCGCAGCCTGTTAAAGGGTTACGCAATGTTGCCATAATGGAGAGTAGGCGAGACATGGGGTCACTCATTCCAGCAGTCCTTAAGAATGATAATGTATATTATGTTAAATTAAGGCTTTAGATAAAAGGCCAGAGGGCTATATCAGCGCACTGATGAAGATCGTTACCAGCACAAATATGGAGCCCCACATCAACAGATAGATCACCCCGCGCCTCCAATTGAGTTTGTAACCGGTCAATGCGCTGGCTGCGAGAATGAGACAGGCGATGAGATACACACTGTTCAGCCCGTCGAACTGGTTCATGCGACGAGCTCCAACCCGTCAAACCCGACATGGACATTTTCCGGCAACTCGGCAGTCAGGGTCGCATAATCCATCGTTTTGTCCAGATGGCTTAGTACGGTTTGTGCTGCGCCAGTGCGCCTGGCCAGATCGAGCGCCATGTCGAGATTGGCGTGGGTCGGATGTTTTGTGCGCTTGAGGCAGTCTGACACAAGGATATCCGTGCCACCCATCATCTCTACCATGTCGTCGGTCACATCGCTGAAGTCTGTCGCGTAAACGATTGATTTACCGTCTGAGTCAAATCGAAATGCGGTACTTTCTGTCGGTCCGTGCGGCATCTGGCACCATCTGACACCAAATCCGGCACACATCCGTATCCGGTCTAGCGTATCGATGCTGCAAATGGTTGGATATCCATATTGACCGGCAAATATATAATCAAAACGCTGGCGTAACCTACGGACGGTTTCGCTAGAGCCAAAGCCGGGAATTGGGCCTTTCCGGTCAAAACGCAGGACTCGCAGATCGTCGATTCCGTGGCAGTGATCGGCATGATCATGCGTCCAGAATACGCCGTCTATCGAAGAAATATTGTTAGCGAGGAATTGCTGACGCAAATCAGTAGATGTATCGACCAGCAATCGCGATCCCGCTGCATTCTCGACTATCACCGATACGCGCGTGCGCCGATTTCTGGGTTCATCCGGGTCACATTCGCCCCAATCATTGCCGATCCGAGGAACCCCGGTTGATGTCCCCGAACCGAGCATGATTAACTTCATGCCGCAGCCTTCGTAAACAGATTGAAGAAATTTCTGGTGGTGGTTTCAGCAAAAGTTTCTGGCGCGACACCGCGCAGATTGGCGATAAACTCAGCCGTGTCCTGCACGAATGCCGGTTCGCACACCTTGCCGCGATGCGGAACAGGGGCGAGAAACGGGCTATCGGTTTCCACCAAAATGCGATCCTCGGGAAGTTCAGCTGCAATTTCCTGCAGTTCCTTGGCATTCTTAAACGTGACAATACCCGAAAGAGAGATTGTCAGACCAAGGTCCAGAACCTTCCGTCCAAAATCGGCAGACGCGGTAAAACAATGGATCAGGGCAGGAAACGCGCCCTTCCGCAATTCATCCTCCAAGATGCTGGCCGTATCATCTTCCGCATCGCGGGTGTGAATAATCACCGGCAATCCGGTTTCGCGCGCAACCTCGATATGACCGCGAAACAGCCGTTGCTGCACGCCGCGATCGGACTTGTCGTAATAATAATCCAATCCGGTCTCGCCGATCGCGATGACGTTAGGGTCTGACACAGCCCCGCGAAGAAGATGTAAGTCCAGGTCAGCATGCTGGTCCGCCTCATGTGGGTGAATGCCAATGCTTGCCCATATGTCGATTTCACGATTTGCAGTTGCAACTACTTGTTCCCATTCGCTAAATTTGGTCGAGATATTGAGGAACCCCCCCACTCCGGCCTGCCGCGCCCGATCAAGCACCGCATTTTGGTCCTCAATCAGCCCCTTATACTCCAAATGGCAGTGGCTATCGATCAACATCATGCAGCGTCCGTTTCTGTCATATCCAATCGCGGGAAAACACCTTCTGGCTTATCAAGCGTGAACCCGTCTGCAATCAGCCTATCAAACCATGTCTGATCGGACAAATTAGCATAGGCACGCTGGTCAGCTGCCGCCCCGAGTTGATCGAGCAACCGGTCTGCGGACGCTGGCACCACCGGACGGACAGCAATCGCCAGCGCGTGCACTTGCTTGAAGAGAGTCATGAGAACAGCTTCCATCCGCTCTGGATCATTCTTGCGAAGCGCCCAGGGGGCTTGCTCATCGACATATTGATTACAGGCGAAAACCGCTTTGATCCAAGCGTCCAAACCATCGCTGAATGCGAGCCGCTCAAACGACGCTTGCAGTAATCGGCATGCGTTTACGACGTCTTCTGCCAGCGCCTCGTCGTCCGGGTTACTGGTGTAATCAGCAGTTACAGCACCATCCATGTTCTTGAAAATCATTGACAAAGTGCGCTGCGCAAGATTTCCGAAGCTATTCGCAAGTTCTGCATTACACCGCGTAACGATCGCTTCGGGAGAATAGCTGCCATCCTGCCCGAACGCGACCTCACGCATCAGGAAATAGCGTAAGGAGTCCACACCATAAGCGTCTGACAAGGCGACCGGATCGGTCACGTTGCCGAGTGATTTGGATTCCTTCTGCCCGCGATTGAGCAGGAACCCGTGGCCAAAAACTCTTTTGGGCAGTGGCAATTGGGCGCTCATCAGGAATGCAGGCCAGTAGACCGCGTGAAAGCGGACGATATCCTTGCCGATCAGATGCAAATCTGCAGGCCAGAAGCTTTTCATTTCTGCAGTATGTTCGGGATAGCCCAAACCGGTCAGATAATTCGTCAAAGCGTCCACCCAGACATACATCACATGATTGTCACTGCCGGGAACCGGAACCCCCCAATTGAAACTGGTCCGCGATATAGACAGATCTTTCAGACCCCCGGATACAAATGCGATCATTTCATTACGGCGGCTATCGGGTTGCAGAAATTCAGGCGCACGAGCGTACAAGTCCAGTAGAGCATCTTGGTATTTCGATAGTCGGAAAAACCAGCTTTCCTCCACAGTCCATTCCACAGGTGTGCCCTGCGGCGATAGCTTCTCCCCGCCCTCGCCTTCGGTCAGTTCCTTCGCATCGTAATAGGCTTCGTCGCGGACCGAATACCACCCTTCATAGCGGTCAAGATACAGATCCCCGTTGGCTTCCATAGCCTGCCATAATGCTTGGCTGGCGCGGTGGTGGTCGCTCTCCACCGTGCGGATAAACCGGTCATGGCTGATGTTGAGCGCGCTGCACATGTCCTGAAAATAGCCGGACATTTCATCCGCCAATTCGCGCGCCGTTCTGCCCTGCTCCTCGGCTTTGCGCGCCATTTTCAGCCCATGCTCGTCGGTGCCGGTTTGGAAACGAACCGTGCGGCCTTGTGCGCGTTGGAAGCGGGCGATGACATCAGCGGCAATCGCCTCGTAAGCATGGCCAATATGCGGCTTGCCATTGGGATAGCTGATTGCGGTGGTGATATAATATGGCTCAGACATGGCCGCGGTCCCTAGGTCCGGCGGCGGCGGCAAGCAAGCTTCCGGTTTCGGCGATGAGCAAGCCGGGATCGAAATTATACGTCGGCGCCTGCCCGGCCAATGCAACCAGTTCTGCATGCGCATCCACGATTGCTGGATAATCAGCCCGGTTTGCTGAAGAGAGTGCGCTGCATACCACCGACCGTGCCAGATCGATGGCGGCAAGAATTTTCTCGCGGGCCGGACGCGCGCCGAGGGAATCGGTCAACTGCCCGCGAAGCATGAAGTCGCTGTCGCCTTCAGCCATGATCCGCTGCATGATGGTAAACATGCGGCCCAGATCGCGCTCAACAAATTCCAGCGCAATACCAGGAGACCCTGCTGCCGCCATAATTGCGGCCTGGCGCGTGGCGATATCGGCATCAGGCACTTTATGGCTGAGCAGCCGGTCGAGATCGTCAATGGCGACATCAGGAAACCGCACAATCCGGCACCTTGAACGGATGGTAGGCAGCAATCGTGCTGGCCGGTGTGTGACGAGAATGAAAAATGTTCCGATCGGCGGCTCCTCAAGGCTTTTCAATAAAGCGTTGGATGCGCCTTTCTCCAGATCATCCGATGGATCGATAATGATCGCGCGGCGTGGCCCCAATGTTGGCCGTGTCGTCAGGCGTTGTTGCATCTCACGGATTTGCGCAACGGAGATATTGCGTTTGGTGTCGAATGGTTTGCCGTCAGCGCGCTTTTTCTCTTCCTTATCATCTTTAGGTAATCGGTTGAGAATGACTATGTCAGGATGATTGTCCGGCGCCGTCGCTGCTGGTTCCGCAACCAACAGCTTTGCTGCCTCAACAGCAAAATGCGTTTTCCCGACGCCGCGTTTGCCGGCCAGCATCCATGCATGATGCATTTTTTCGCCTGCCAATGCCGCATGCCATTGCTTCCACGGTTCTTGATGGCCGTAAAATTCGGTCATTCAAAATCAGTCCAACTATCAATGGCATCACGCACTTTCTGGTGAACCTCTTCTATGCTGCCCTGGCCATCAATAATCCGAAACCGGTCGGGCTCTGCTTCGGCAATTTTGCGAAATGTGCGATTGACGGCGGCATGATAGGCGGCATCGCGTCCACCAATGGCATCAGAGACATCCCCGTCCCGTTTTTTCAACCGCGCTGCAACCTGATCTGCGGGCACATCAATCAGCAGTGTCAGATCAGGGAGCAGCCCCTCGCTGCCAATATCGTGGAGGGTCAGGATAGCGTCATCACCGACCGCACCCGCACCACCTTGATAGGCGCGGCTTGAATCGAGATAGCGGTCGCACAGTACCCACTTCCCCTCTGCGACCGCAGGTTTGATGAGCTTGTTAATATGGTCCGAGCGTGCCGCCGCGAACAGCATCGCCTCGGCCTGCGGCCCCCACCCCTCACCGGGCGGATTAAGCAAGAGCGAGCGAATCGCTTCTGCGCCAGCTGTACCCCCTGGTTCGCGGGTCACCACGCTGGCAATACCGCGCGTGTCCAACGTTTCGGTCAGCAATCGAACCTGAGTGGATTTCCCGGTTCCTTCCCCGCCTTCAAACACAATGAATCTGCCGGTCATCTGCCGATCCAGCTCTGAAATGCGTTATTGATGCGGTGCATCGGCCCGGCCTTACGCACTGTTTCCTGCGCAATCAGCGGTACACGCGCTGGCGGCAGCCCGCTGACCATTATCTCCAGCTCCGCTACGCCTTCGCCTTGTTGGACGGGTGATTTCAAGGGCCCGTTATAGATGAGTTTCAGATTGACCGGACCCCCATATCCAGCCGGGGTCACGACATTTATCGCGCCAGGTGCCATCAGTTGAACCGTATCCTCCTCTCCATCCTGAACTTTGGCCAAAGCGACATTGCTGCCTGCGGAAAACAGCAATCGCCGCTCAAAACCGGTAAAGCCCCATTCAATGATTTGCCGCGCCATTCGTGCACGATCTGGCTCGGCATCGATTCCGCCCAGTACCATGATCAGACGTGTACCGTCACGCTTTGCGCTGCCCAAAAACCCGTGTCCCGCCTGATTGGTATACCCCGTCTTGATACCATCCGCGCCTGCAATCACGCCGGATATCGGATCATGGTTCGCTTGCGAATATCCATTATGACGAAAACCGGGCTTTCCAAAATACGCTGCATAACGCCCGGGATGCCGCGCGATCATCGCTCTGGCTAGAATTTCCAGATCGCGTGCAGTGGTGAAGGTACGGCCGTCATCGGGCCAACCATTCGGGGTCGCAAAATGGCTGTTCCGCATTCCCAGGCTCTGCGCCGTTGCATTCATCAAGGCTGTCCATCCGGCTACGGATCCTGCCGCTCCTTCGGCCAAGACAATGCTTGCATCATTGGCTGAAACGGACGTGATGCCTTTCAATAACGCGTCAACCGTAACAGTCTCGCCTGGTTCGAGAAACATGGTTGAGCCGGTGCGATACCATTTTTCTGCGGCCAGATCGCTAAAGACGAATTCCTGCGTGAGGCTGATTTTACCGGCGTCCAGCATTTCAAAGGCGACGAAGGCACTCATGACTTTGGTAATCGATGCCGGAATAAAGCGGCGGTCAGCATTCTGCGCCAGAAGGGTCTGGCCGGACTCTACGTCAACCAGCAGCATAACAGGGGCCTGGCCGCCAAAGTCGCCATCGGATGGTTCAACCGCGGAAGCAGCGCCGAGCAGCAATACCCCCGACGCGACGACAGCGCCCAGCGAGGCCAGCCGGTATATTTTTAACGGGTGTTTCAAAGCCACTCCTGCCGGCAGGCAGTGGCCTGCCGTCTATCCTGCGGAAAAGACGCGCGCGTCGTTATAGCCCGCTTCGCGTACCTTTGCGAGAGCGGCTTCAGCCTGTCCACGATTGGCAAAAGGCCCCTTGCGAACGCGATAGAAACGGCCCGATTTCTCAACGAAGCCATCGATACTGTTGGCCACGCGGTCGGCGTTTGATTTGCTCGAGAAGGCAGCAGCCTGCACGACGAATCCATCTTCAACTTTACCAGTTGAGGGCGCCGGGGAGCCCGACGTGCCAGCTGCGGCGACAAACGATGGTGTTGATGCCGGCTGCGCGGTGGCCGCGCCGGATACTACGCGAGCAGGTGTTGCTGCCTGACGCACTCCGGCAAGCGGGGGCAGCGGATATGTTCGAGTGGCCGCGCGCGCACCCGCAAATTTATCGGCGAATGCCGAACTGGCCTGTTGTGCAGGCGCTGATGGTACTGCACCGCCCGCGACTGCGGCGGGCGATTGCCGGGCAATGGACGCGCTGGCTGCGGCGCCGGATTGTGCGAGGCTGACAGAGCCGCTTTCCGGTAGTTTGCGTTTCAGGATCGCGACCAGCGAGGCCGGTGTTTCAATACGAGGTGAAGCGGCCTGCCCCATGCGCAGCTTTGCGCGGTCTGCCTCGGGCGCATTGACGCGCCGTATGCGAACCGGGCTGCCCGCGCTGATCCCAAGCTCCGTTTGCGCCGCTGGCGACAGACCGACCAGACGCTGGCTGGTCATCGGCCCGCGCCGTTCCACCCGGACAAGTATGGTTTTACCGCTATCCAGCGATGTGACTTCGATATAGCTTGGCAAGGGTAACGTCTTATGGGACGCGGTTACGCCCATCGCGTTATCGGAATCGGTTGATGCATACCCCACCTGATCGTAATTCAGAGTGTCAGAAGGTGTATAGAGCTGTCCATCTACGGTGAATGGCTGGCCGATCACTACTGGAAAATCAGCTTCCGGCCCGAAAGCCGTGGTCTGCGGCGATACAGATGCGGCACTGGCCACTCCAGAGCCATCTCCGGGGGTACCGCCGCATGACGCCAGAAGCGCAGCTAGGCCCAGCACCCCGAAACGGGCAGGAACAGGGAAACGAAGGTCAGTTGGCAATCTCATCTGCAAGCAATCCCACACTCATGGCATAGTAATTCGAGCAGTTATATTCGAGGATAACCCTATAATTTGAGGTTAAAAGCCAGGCAGGTTTTCCAATTCCATCGGGTTGGAAGAAGGATGTCAGCACATCATCAGCCAGATATCGCTGGGGGCGAACCCCCAACTTACGCCATTCTGCTATCGTTTTCCACTGGCTGTGGCGTTCGTGAACACGGGGACAGACCGGAGAAATGATTTTGTGTTCTATGGCAGCGCGGTCAAGCGAATCAGGGACTGAGGCGCGCACTCCCCACGGCTGTCCGGTGCGCCAACCGGAATCCTGAAAATATTTGGCAATCGAAGCCAATGTATCTGCGCGATTGTTGAAAATATCCGCCCGGCCATCACCGTCGCCATCAGTTGCCAGGCGCAGATACACGCTCGGCAGAAATTGCGGATTACCAAAGGCCCCCGCCCAACTCCCAACCAGATCCGATCGCGAATATCCTTTATCTGCGACCTGCAGCAACGCTATCCATTCGCTTTCAAACAAGTCACGACGGCGCCCCTCCCAAGCGAGAGTTGCGAGCGACCGTGATAGATCGAAATTGCCCTTGAAGCTGCCATAGTTCGTTTCGTGGCCCCAGATTGCCATAAGAATTTCGCTTGGCACTCCGTATTGTTGCTCGACCCGCTGGTGGATGCTTCGGGTTGCGCTGTGCATTTCGCGGCCACGCCGGATACGTGTGGGGTTCACATGGGTATCAATGTAGGGCGCCAAGGCAGGATATCCCGTGCGTGTCGGCGATCCGGGCTGACCGCGATCCAGCCGGATCACGCGGTCATTCGGGGTCAGGCCAGCGGTCATACGGGCGATGGTACTCTCGCTTACTCCCTCGGCCCGTGCCTTGGCCGAGATGAGCTGAACATAGGCATCGAAGGACATATCCTGCGATTGCGCGGGTGTAGCGGGCGACATAACCAGCATGGCGGCAGCGGCGGCGAGTAATGGTTTGAAGTTCATTGCCATGCCGTGTCACAACCGCCGATATCTTCAAGCCATAATCGCCAATACGATGGGGAAAGCCGATCAGATGATCGGCAAAAAGCCTAGTGACAGGCCGCAAATGTATCGCTAGCGCGCTTGGCGAGCGGACAGGTGGCAGAGTGGTCGAATGCACCGGTCTTGAAAACCGGCGTGCGTGTAAGCGTACCGTGGGTTCGAATCCCACCCTGTCCGCCATTACTCTTTCCTGTATTCTATCGATCGCCTGCTTAGGAGTATTATTACCTATTCAGCTGGTGAGGTAGATAATATATCTCCCCGTTTTCCAGCGCGATGAGTGCGTAAATACTTGTAACGCGATGTTACAAACGCTTGGACACGATCATTCTGCCGGTTAAATGTAAAATTCACTGGTCGGCTTTTCGTAGCACACACCTTTGCAGCCGGCACGCAGGAGATTTACATAATGCCTATTCGGGTCGCAATCGCTGATGATGATCAGGAAATTCTCAGCCAGGTCGAAACTGTCCTGGTCGGGGCCGGTCATGAATGTATCGCCTATAGAAATGGCAAAGACGTTCTCAATGCCATTAAACGCGAAACATTTGATGTTGTCATGCTGGATTGGAGCATGCCCGGGGCAACCGGTATTGAAGTGTTGGGCTGGGCCCAACAGAATATTGACAGCCCTCCTCCGTTTATCATGTTGACGAGCCGCAGCAGCAAAAGTGATATCATCCGGGGCCTGGAAACAGGCGCCTGTGACTATGTGATAAAGCCGGAGAATAGCGCGGTGATTCTCGCCCGGATCGAAGCCGCCGCACGCCGTGGCCAGCGGCAGCCGACTAAGGAACGTTTCAAAGATTACGGAAAATTTCGGATCGACAATCTGGAGAATAAATTCCTGGTTGATGGTGAAGAAATCAAACTGACTGCGAAAGAATTCCAGCTTGGCGCGTTGTTCTTTGACAATGTGAACCGCCCGCTATCGCGTGGTTATCTTTTTTCCCAAGTATGGGGCACGTCAGAGGATATCGCGACCCGTACGCTTGATATGCATATTTCCCGCGTGCGTTCTAAACTTGCATTAAACCCGGAAAACGGGTTTGTCATTCAAACCGTGTTCGGGTTCGGGTATCGCATGGATACCTATCTTGAACCGGAGGAATAAGCGCAATCAGGCAGGGAAGCCTAATGGACCATCACGAATTATGCCTGACGCGTAAAGGTATGGGCTCTCTCGCTTGGCGGGCAAAGATTCGTTCTGCTGTCTTGGGTATGATGATGATTTCCTTGCAAGCATGCAGCATCAACAGTGCCCCGGTGATCGAACGCACTGGTACAGGAATAGCGCGAACCAGCACGGTTACGCTGGTCGGAGCGTCCGAAACCCAAACCCAATCGCAGTTCAGAGCCGCGCTCGAACGGCACTTTTCATCCTATGGCATTGCGCAAACAGAAGCGGGTTCTTTTGTCGTCGACTATTCGATTTCAGCGCGTCCGGCAGAAATCGGCCTCGCGCGCGACGATGCGGATGGCAAGGCAGCCGGGGAGATTGATTACGTTTCTATTCCGCGTGATAATCAATTCTTGCAAAAGTGCGGCCCGCAACGCCTACGCGCTACCCTTGTCATATTTGATCGGGCAAGCGGCGCACTGAGTTATCGCGGTATTCGTGAGATCAATCTTTGCGATGTGTCGGTTACCAGCATTGAGGAGATGGCCGCGGCGCTCGTTAAGGACGCACAGCACCGCTGACAGGGTTAAGCGCCGGCTTCAGCAGGCAGGCTGATTATAAATTTCGTGCCTTTGCCAATATCAGATTTGACAGTGATAGTCCCGCTATGACCTTTCACCGCCATGTCCACGAATGCTAATCCCAGGCCGACACTTGGCCCTGCACTCGCATCATGCGCACCGAACCGGGCAAATGGATTTTGCATACGCTCCTCAGACAGACCTGGCCCCTCATCCGCAACACTCAGCGTAACCCGATCACTTGTGTTGTCGGCATCGCTGAGCGACAATGTGATTGCAGTATTTGCGGGGGAGAATTTCAGGGCATTGCCGATGAGGTTATCCAAGACACGTGCGAGCAGGGATGGATCCGCAAAAATGAAAATGGGATCTGCGGGGATTTGCTGGATGATCTCGATCGCTTCGCGCTTGGCCGCCGGATATGCGCGGTCTGCCGCTTCGGTTACCAGGGCGCATAAATCAATGTCCTCTTTCTCGACTGGCGCCTCTGACAAGCGTGCGAGCTGGACGAAATCATCCGCCAGTTTCAGAGTGCGTTCTGCCTGAAGCTTGATCCGGTTAAAACGCTCATTTGTAGAGGAGACTGAAGCCTCCTTCTTGGACAAACCGATGATGGCGACCTGGGGGGTCCGCATATCATGCGACAGGAATTCCAGCATTTCCTGACGTTCTGCTTCCTTGCGTTTCAGGTCAGTCACATTGCGCAGGACCATGATTTGTCCCGGCCGGCCCCCGGCGGCTTCATCCGGTCCGTCGTGGGAAAGGTTGAGAGGACTCTTAGCAATCAAAAAACTGCGGCCATCCTGCAGTTTCAGCTCGTCCTTGCCCGCAACGATCACAGCATCGTATTTCGCGAGCAATTCAGGAAGATATTCGAAATCTTCCTCCGGTCCGAACAGATCGGCAGCGCGCTGATTTTTCATCGTGACTATGCCGCTGTCATCCAGCACGATGATGGCATCGGGTGCAGCTTCGATTACATTTCTGATGAACGCAAATCGCTCGCTGAATTCACTCAACAGCTTGCGCATCCGGTCAACCTGGCGTGCGACAAAATCAAACCCGCCACCGCTGCGGTCAGAGATGCGCGGGCTGACACCGGCGAGTGTGTAAGCCTGACGATCCAGAAAGGCACTAACGGAAGCAAGCCGCCGCCAACCCCATAGCGGGTAGGAAATAATAATCGCAAGCAATGCAGAGCCAGGCGGAAGCCACCACCCTGCAACAGCAGCCCCGAGTACAGTGGCAGCCAGCAAGGTCAGCGCCAAAGCCAGCGTGAGTATCAAAGTCCATTGCGGGGGCAATTT
Organism: Pontixanthobacter sp.; assembly: GCF_049682855.1. NCBI lineage: Bacteria > Pseudomonadati > Pseudomonadota > Alphaproteobacteria > Sphingomonadales > Erythrobacteraceae > Pontixanthobacter > Pontixanthobacter sp. The sequence continues at coordinate 160,831 of NZ_JBAUIK010000016.1, forward strand.
CCAAAACGCCCAGAACAGCACCAGGATGATAGCCAATGTAAAACCGACGGTCGTGCGCATGCTGGCATGCGCGATAAAATCTCCTGCGATCAGAGTGTCGAGCAGATTTGCCTGAATTTCAACGCCGCTCATGATGCTACCCGCCTGCGATGGGACGGGATAGGAATCGCCGAGCCCCTGTGCAGTGGCGCCCACCAGAACGATCTGATCCTTAATGAAATCCGTGTCTATTGATCCCTCTAGGATCGCATGGGCAGGAATGGCGGAAAAATGGCCTGGTTGCTGCAATTTTATCAAGGGCCAATTGGTGCTTGCCCCTTGGGCTGCGATCTGCGGAGGCGGTTTGTTGAACGCGGCACGGTAAGTGGCGACCATCATATGCGGAATGGTCTTGCCGGTATCTTCGGCTTCCAATTGCAATTGGCTGCGTCTGAAAATTCCGTCGGGCTCAAATTCGAGCGCCACGTGGCCCATTGTCTTCGCAGCATCTGCAAACTGTTTGACCGGCTCCAGCGTGACGCGGCGATCCGACCCGTCGCGTGCGACGGTAAAGCTCACCGGCAAAATTACGGAGCCGGATTCGCGCATCGCTTTGGCCAGCGCATCGTCCTGTGCCCGATTGGTTTGTTCGAAGAACAGTACGTCCATCACGATAAATCTTGCACCTGCGAGACTCAACCGCTCAATAAGCTGCGCATGTGTTGTCCTGGGCCACGGCCAGCTGCCAACCGCGTCAAGACTGCCGTCGTCAATCTCAATAATGGTGATGTCAGTATTGGCGGGCCGATCGAGCAGCGCGCTGCTTAAGTCGAGCAGGGCATAATCAATGCGGTTCGACAATCCGCTGGTCACTGACCACGCGGCAAACATGCAGGCAAAAGCCAGCAATGTCAGCCATTCGGCGATCAATCTGCCGCGCAATTCGCCCCCCTAGACACCAGCACACCCAATGGGTGAAAACGGTAACAGAGATATATCAGACGATTGATCAGTCATCCACCGAAAGGGTCTGCGGATCAGACCATATTTTTACCAGACCTTCGTCTTGCATCTGCAAGGCTGCTACGCGCCACGCATATTTGCCGGTGTCCAAATCGGTCAACACCATCGACGTGCCTTGCATACCCAATTCATCGACCAGAAGAGCATGCGGCGCCCGTGTATCCCATAGCTGGAACGCGTACAGAACATCACCCTCAGCTTCGCCGGCCCATGCAAACTTGAAGCCATTTGCCAAAGCGGATTTTTCCACATGTGCGCTCACGCCAAGTTGCTGGCGGCGGAACGAGTGCACTTGCGAAAGGCCCTCTAGACCGCTTTCGGCGACAGCACTTGTGCGGACAAAATACCGCCCATTGGCCAGATCGGTAAATTGCGCCGTTGATGATTGAATCAATTGTTCATCGACAATTTCGACAAAGCCTGCGTCGGCCCCGATCTGCATGCGATAGGCTGTCGCGCCGGACATTGGGACCACGGTGAATTCAGTCAGTTTTGACGTTTGCAGACGCGAGGGGGATTCCATCGCCGGGGGAGGAAGTAAAGCCTCGGGCTGTTTTACGCCTAAGGGATTTGCGGTTACGCCAAAACCGGCCGGCGCTGTCGCCTGTGCCGCATCATCCGATATAACCACTGCCCCTTCCACTACTTCGGTCGTGGCAAGTGCCGTATCCGGGTCGAACCCCACGCGAAACTCCGTTCCGCGGACTGCTGATACAGCAACTGGGGTCCGTGTGCGGAAGCGTTCCTGGCTGCGCAACTTCGGTGCGCGAATGGAGCTGCGTCCGCTAATTATCTCGAAATCAATATCCAGAGCATTATTGATCACATACCGCTTGGCGCTGCGCAGCCTGGCATGTGAACGCGATGGCAACGTCACCAACGCACCGCGCGTGCCAACCAATGCAACAAAGCCTTTGCGTCCAGTTTCGATTTCCATGCCTTGTTTTACAGTAGCGCCGCGCAGCGCGGGCGCACGCGCACCGCCTGTGATCAATGTCACCGGCCCGGTTGCATTTTGCACACGCAGCAACACCGGCACGCTGCGTAACTGCGCCCGAGGGATGCGGAGCATGGTCCCTGTCTGCATTTTCGTGGGATGGTCGACACGGTTCAATTGGCGAACAATCTCAACTGAACGCTCATCCAGCATATATTTGCTGGCGAGGCCAATAAGCGTATCGCCCTGCGCGACGCGGTAGGTGATGACGCCGTCATCATCAGCCAGAGCCGGAGAGGCATGAAATATCCCCAGCAGTGCTGCAAATGCAGCCGCTATTGTGAAATATGGTCGATTAATCATGCGCTGGTCCCCCGAAAACGGAATGTGTCTTCACACATCCGTCACTGAAGCAGTAAGGCTGACTGAAACATTACATTCTGGCGCATGATATACTTTTTTACATCTTGGGTCAGAGAGTTTGACACCTCATATGATATTCCTTGCTGCGCCATCTTTTGCCTTACCCCTGGTGTTATTAGTCACTAGCAAAGCCCCTAGCGCCGCCGCCTGTTTCCGCGACGGGAAATTATCCGTATTCACTAGGTTCGAGTGCATAGTGTTTCATTTCTTGGTAAAAAGGGCGGCACCGTTCGGCGAGCGCGCGGGCGCTGCCAGACAGTGCGGGCCTCGTTTCTGCCGCTGGGGCAAAATGTGTGGATTGGGCAACCCGGTCGTACCAATGGGAAGCCCAGATTCCATCATTTGCGTGAAGTCCCGCTTTCCAGCGAAGCATCGCCGGATCCCATTGCAGGCACAGAACGGCACATAGCGCGCGCAGATGGCCTTCAGGGTCATGCAGAAATAGGCCGGAATCGATGACTGGCGGCGGGCTACCCGAAATATCCGCAACAGCCCGGACATATTCGAGCTGCCGGTCATAGCGCAGATCGTCAAACGTCACTGTCACACGCTTCTTGGCATAGCTGGCAATGACCAGCTCCGGCTCGCGGATCAGGAAAGCATGGCGATGGCCATAAAAGGCACTGATGTCGACCGGGCCGATCATGTGGTGCGGCATGTGTTTCTGATACCAGATAGAAGCGGGTTCTGGCGGCGGGCCATTCAACGCCCTGGTTACGCTGTGCCAGTCACAGTCCATATCAGCGATGATGGTATCGGCCATCGGCTGCGGTTCGCCCGATTGCTTGAGATAAGCACCGTAAAATGGCTCATCACTCACCGTGCAATCCGCTCTGGCGCCAAAGCTGCGCATCATAGCGGTGGAAATATTGCGCGGGCCGGACCACATTGCGATCCGGATGGTCATTCAGCACCGCTCGTAGAATGTCCAGCCGTGTCGTCATGCAAGCGCGCGCGGTACAGCGTCTGCAATCTTTCCACCATCGGGCCGCGTTCTGTGCCCAGCATTCTGCCATCCACCGCCCCGACCGGTGCCAATCCTGCAAACGTACCGGTGGTAAACGCTTCATCCGCGCCGTACACATCTGTGAGTGAGAAATTACGTTCATATACCGCAATACCTGCCTCGCGCGCGACCGCGATCACTGTCCCGCGTGTAATCCCGTCGAGGCAATAATCGCCGCTGGAAGTCCATACTTCGCCGTTCTTGACGATGAAGAAATGTGTCGAATTGCAGGTTGCGACAAACCCGTGCGGATCAAGCATCAACGCCTCATCCGCCCCGGCCTGGGTCGCCTGAATACAGGCTGTTATACAGTTCAGCTTGCTATGGCTGTTAAGTTTGGGATCCTGAACATCGGGATATCCGCGCCGCACATGCACCGTGAACAGGTTGAGCATCCGCGTAGCCGTTTCTGGCAAGGGCGCTTTCCATTCAGGGATAATCACGATGGTCGACGGTGAAATAACCACCCGCGGGTCTTGATAGGGTGTCGAGCGAATACCGCGTGTGACCATCAGGCGGACATGCACTCCGTCGCCAGCCATCTGATTGGCGGCAAGCACGGCGTATAAGCGATCGGTGAGTTCAGCCTGCGTGATGCCAACGTCCATCGCGATGGCCTTGGCGCCGCGATAGAGGCGCTCCAGATGCTGGTCCAAAAACGCCAGGCGGCCATTGTGCAGCCGTAGCCCTTCCCAGACACCATCGCCCAACATGAAGCCGCTGTCGAAAACCGACACTTTCGCATCAGGCCGCGCGAAATGCTCGCCATTAATGTCAATGATCACGCTCGCATTGCGCGGGTCATCTACATAGCTGTGCGTGCCATGCGCCATAGTTAAATGTGCAAAGCCTTACCATAGGCGCTGAGCACACTTTCATGCATCATTTCGCTGAGTGTCGGGTGCGGGAACACTGTCTGGCCAAGTTCGGCCTCGGTGGTTTCTAGCGTTTTGCCGACTGTATACCCTTGAATCAGCTCGGTAACTTCCGCGCCAATCATATGCGCGCCAAGCAGTTCGCCGGTCTTGGCGTCAAACACGGTTTTGATAAACCCTTCCGCTTCACCAAGGGCAATCGCTTTTCCGTTGCCGATGAAGGGGAAGTTACCAACTTTCACTGTGTAGCCAGCTTCTTTTGCTTTCGCTTCGGTCATGCCAACACTGGCGATTTGCGGGTGGCAATAGGTACAGCCGGGAATGTTATTACGGTTAAGAGCATGCGGATGAACATCTGTGTTGCCCATTTCCTGTGCAATAGCTTCGGCGGCAGAAACACCTTCATGACTGGCCTTATGCGCAAGCCAAGGCCCCGGTGTACAGTCACCAATGGCCCATAATCCTTTGGCGGCTGTTCGCCCGTAAGGGTCGATCTGGATAAAGCCCCGATCCATTTTTGCACCCGTTTTTTCCAGCCCGATATTCTCGGTGTTTGGCACAATTCCAATGGCAGATATCACATGGCTGAATTCAGTCTTTTGAACCTTGCCGTCTTTGCCCTTGATTGTTGCCGTGACACCTTTGGCCCCCACTTCCAGGCTCTCGACACTCGCGCCGGTCATGATCGTCATGCCTTGTTTGGTCAGCGATTTTTCAAGGAATGCCGACACTTCATGATCCTCGACCGGAACCACTCGGTCAAGCATTTCAACCACGGTCACATCGGCGCCCATATCATTATAGAAGCTGGCGAATTCAATGCCGATGGCGCCCGATCCGACAACCAGCAATTTGTCCGGCATCTGTGATGGCGTCATCGCATGCCGATATGTCCAGATACGCTTCCCGTCAGCCGGAGCAAACGGCAGATCACGTGCCCGTGCGCCGGTTGCAACAATCACGTTTCTGGCGGTCAGCTTCTCTTCGCCCTTATCGCCTTTCACGGTGAGCGCGGTGGGTGATGTCAGAGTGCCTTCGCCCATATGGACAGTGATTTTGTTCTTCTTCATCAGGTGGCCAATCCCCTGATTCAGCTGTTTGGCCACGCCCCGGCTGCGCTTGACCACCGCGTCCAGATCGGCCTCGATACCTTGCGCCTTCAGCCCGTAATCGCCGGCATTCTGCATATAATGAAAAATCTCCGCCGAACGCAGCAGAGCCTTGGTTGGGATGCAACCCCAATTGAGGCAGATACCGCCCAAATTTTCTCGCTCAACAATGGCGGTTTTCAGCCCCAATTGTGCGCAGCGAATTGCGGCGACATAGCCGCCCGGGCCGGAACCAAGAACGATCACATCATATTGAGAGGCCATAGATACTCCAGAAATTCAGTCATAATCTGCCGCGCCTTATCCCGCGACCAGATCAATGTATTTTGCCGGCACCCAGCCAAATTGGCATGGTCCGTCATAGGGTTCTGCTACGGGCAAGGCGCTGCTGACTCGGCAATCGCCAAGGTCCTGGTTTTCGCCGATTGGATAGACAATGCCTTGCCAATCCTTATCCGCTTCGCACAACCAGACGAGCGTCGATAAATCGATCTTGTCCTTGGTCGGGGCATATTCATCCGCGTCGATGCGCACGCGTATGAAATCGCCTTTGCGTGCTTCGAAGCCGGAAATGCGGCCAATGCCGGGGCATGCATCCGAACTGGGCCCCTCCAGGCCAACGATTGGCGCGCGGCCTTCGTACTGGTTATCCACTGGTGCCGGTGGACCGGATTGCAGCGACATTGCCAATATAGCGGTGATCAGCTTCACGATATTACGCCACCAGCCCTAACGGATTCTCGACCAGAGTTTTGAAGGTTTGCATGAATTGCGCCCCGTCTGCGCCGTCAATCGCGCGGTGATCGAAACTGCCGGTGGCGCTCATCACGGTTGCGACAGCCAATGCGCCGTCTACAACATGCGGGCGTTGTTCGCCAGCACCAACTGCCAGGATCATCGCTTGCGGCGGATTAATCACCGCGTCAAATTGCTTGATACCAAACATACCCAGATTGGACAGGCTGGCGGTGCCGCCCTGATATTCATGCGGTTGCAATTTCCCGTCGCGCGCTTTGCCCGCCAGCTCTTTCATCTCGGTGGAAATGACCGAGAGAGATTTGCTGCCGGCATCAACAATAATCGGCGTGATTAGGCCCGACGGCGCCGCAACCGCTACCGAAATATCAGCGCGTTTGAAGGTCCGAAGAACATCTCCGCCAAAACTGACATTGCACTTGGGTACTTGCAGCAATGCTTTTGCCTGCGCTTTGATCAGCAGATCATTGACCGAAAGTTTGATGCCGTCTGGCTCCAGTGCCTTATTCAGATCGCTGCGCAGTTTGAGCAACGCATCGAGCTGCACGTCCACAGTCAGATAAATATGCGGAATTGTCTGTTTGGCTTCAGTCAGACGGCGCGCGATGACCTTGCGGACATTGCCCATTTTCTCGTCTTCATGGGGGATATTAAAATCAGGTAGCGTCGTGGACGCCGCAGCGACGCTTTCTGGCGCAGTGGTCGACGCAGAGGTGGTGCGTGTTGTGCTGGTTGCTGCAGCAGGCGCACCTTCGACGTCAGCTTTCACAATCCGTCCGTTTGGTCCGCTGCCGGTAATGGCTGAAAGATCAACACCGTTCTGTTCAGCGATACGTTTTGCCAAGGGAGATGCGATGATCCGGTCACCGGAAGGCAGAGGTGCTTTGGTGGGTGCCAGTGACGAGCCTGATGCAGGGGACGGCTCGGGAGCGGGTTCGCTTTTGGTTTCCGATTTTTCTGCCTGAGGCGCTTCGGCAGACGCAGCCCCGGCTTCTTTTGCATCGGCAGGTTTTGCATCGGCAGGATCTTCGCCTTCCTCCGCAAGCGTCGCGATCACGGTGCCGACTTTCACGCCTTCGGTACCCTCTGCCACATCGATGCTGACGATCACGCCTTCATCGACAGCCTCAAATTCCATTGTCGCCTTGTCGGTTTCAATTTCGGCCATGATATCGCCGGAGCTGACGCTATCCCCTTCTTTCACCAGCCATTTGGCAAGGGTGCCTTCTTCCATAGTCGGGGAAAGCGCGGGCATCTTGATTGCAGTGGGCATATCGCTTCGTAAATTCCTGTTCTGGCCTACGCTATCTCTCTGGCCAATTTAGCGCACTCGGGCAAGGTTCTTGCGCCGAATACGATTTCATCCGATATCCAGATCAGAAGCGATCAGGGGCCGGAGCGACAATGCGCGTATATCTTGTGATAATGGACGAAACTGCCGAAGCGCGCAAAGCACTGCGCTTTGCCTCGCACCGGGCGATGGCGAGCGGTAGCGCGGTGCACATATTGGCCCTGGTTGGCAAACAGAACTTCAATGCGTTTGGGGCGGTCCAAGCCACCATCGAGCAAGAGGCAAAAGATCGCGCCGAGGTGCTGGCCAGCAGCGCGGCCGGTAATTTATTCTCCGAAAGCGGAAAGATGCCGACAATCTCCGTGAAAACAGGCGAAGGGCAGGCAGTGATTAAGGAGTATCTCGCCGAGCATCCCGAAGTTGGCGCTCTGGTATTGGGGGCCGCTGCAGATGGTGCCCCCGGCCCGCTGATCACTCATTTTGCGGCGCATTCGGGCAATCTACCCTGCCCTCTCTATATCGTGCCGGGCAGTTGCAGCAATGAGGAATTAGATCGCCTCGCATCTTAGCGGGCTAACGTTTTTTGCGGCCTTGATGACGGATATTGCCTGGCCGTCCGCGCTTACCCCGCGCGTATTTTTTCTGCGCTGAGTTTGCAGTGCCGGCCTTTCCGCGGCCTGAGCGGCCCGGCCCGCTGCCGCGATTTCCGCGCGGTTCTATCGGATTGCCATCGCCATCAAGCGGCACGAATTTAAGCGCACCGGTCAGTGCATTGGCCTCGCCAAGTTGCAATTGCAGGATGTCGCCCGAGGCGTAGGTCTTACCGCTGCGTTCACCGGTCAGGGATTGCGATGTTTCATCATAGCTGAAAAACTCGGAGCCCAATGTGGATACTGGCACCAGTCCGTCTCCGCCCAGTCCGACGATTGTTGCAAAAAAGCCGAATGACTGCACGCCTGTAATGCGCGTTTCGAAAGTCTCACCAACCCTGCCGGACAGCCAAGCGGCGACATAGCGATCGACTGTGTCGCGTTCGGCCTCCATTGCGCGGCGTTCAGTTTTGCTTATGGCGTCGCTGATTTTGGCCAGATCGCCTCGGTCGTTATCCGCCAATCCGGTCCGTTCGGGCACATTCAATTTCGGCTTTGGCAGTTCCAGCTTGAAAGCATCGACCAATGACCGGTGGACGAGAAGATCAGCGTAGCGGCGAATGGGCGATGTAAAATGGGCATATGAACCCAGCGCCAAGCCGAAATGCCCGGCATTGGCTGGCCCGTAATAGGCCTGCGTCTGGGTCCGCAGAACGGCTTCCATCACTTGCGCCTTTTCCGAGGTGTCGCCAACATCCTTGAGCATGGCATTGAACAGGCCCGGCGTGATCACCTGGCCAAGCGCGAGGTTTTTGCCGAATGTTTCCAGATATTCACGCAGCGCAACCAGCTTCTCCCGGCTCGGTTGCTCGTGCACCCGGTACACCACTGGCGCGGTTTTGCTTTCCAATGCCTTTGCCGCAGCAATATTCGCCGCAATCATGAAATCCTCGACTACACGGTGCGCATCAAGCCTTTCGCGCACTGCGATTTCGGTGATTTTACCCTCCTTATCCAGCATCACGCGGCGTTCTGGCAAATCGAGTTCGAGCGGGTTACGGGCTTCTCTCGCGGCAGCGAGCAGTTTCCAGCAATTCCACAAATTGGCAAGGTTGTCAGGCGGTGATCCGGTATCAACCCGGCGCTGGGCTTCTTCGTAGGCGATCACTTCATCGATCTGGACAATTGCGCGAGAAAACCTGTGCGATGTGATTTTTCCGGTACTGGAAATTTTCAAGTGGCACGCCATTGCCGCGCGCCCTTCCCCCTGGCGTAAAGAACATACATCTGCGCTCAATATTTCAGGTAACATCGGCACGACGCGATCGGGGAAATAGACCGAATTGCCGCGCTTGCGTGCTTCGCGGTCCAGCGCGCCGCCCGGGCGAACATAAAAGCTGACATCGGCAATGGCGACAAGCGCGTTGAAGCCACCTTTCCCGTCAGGCTCTGCCCAGATGGCATCATCATGGTCGCGCGCATCAGAGGGGTCGATCGCGACGATCGGCAGATCGCGCAAATCTTCGCGATGATCCTCGCTCAACGCAAGTTTCGCGGCGCGCTGTGCCTCTGCCAATGTTTCCTCTGGGAAGACATTGGGAATGCCGTGTTTGGAAATCGCAATCAGGCTGAAGGCCTTTGGGGCAAGAGGATCACCGAGAATTTCGGTCACCCGCACACCTGCTTTTGGGCTGCGGCCAGCCGGTTCGGCCAGAACAAGTTGCCCCGCCTCTGCACCGCCGAGATCGGAAATGGGGGAGGAGCTGCGGATGCGCTTGTCCACCGGGGCAAGCCAGCCCTTGCCGCTGTCATCGAGCTCAACCACACCCATCAAACCTTCGGTTTTTGCGGGCAGTTTTTTCATCACGAAGGCTTGCCAGCCCGCGCCGGCCTGTTCAGTGCGGGCGAGAATTCGGTCGTCGATTTGCAATGCAGGATGGCTGCCGCCGCCTTTGCGCTTTTTTTCAATTACACGCAGACGTGGCGGCGGTATTGCATCATCGGGTTGCCATGTATCCGGAATGGCGAAGGCTTCGCCATCCTCAATCTCTATCACGCGCAGAACTGTGACTTTGGGAACACCGCCCATCCGGAGGTAGGCTGTGCGCCTGCAATCGATCAGGCCCTCCTCCGCCATGTCTTTGAGCAAACGCTTAAGCGCGATCTTCTCTTGCCCCTTGAGACCAAAGGCTTTGCCGATTTCGCGCTTGCCCGCCGGTTTATCTGAAGATTGGATAAATTCGAGAATCTCATCGCGCGAGGGCATTCCTGCCGGATGTTTTTTCGGTGTGTTCGCCATACCCGCCCTATGGACGCGGCGGATTACTATGTCACTGATTTACTCGGCAGCAGGTTGGTCCTCAATAGGGGTAAAGGCCCCGCCGGGTACCGCGCTGGATACCGGACCGCTTGCTCCATTTGCCGACACCGCGCTGATGCCGAATATCCAGTCATCGCCGCGTATGCCGGTGAGATCTACGGTGAAACCAGCAGTATCGGCGGTAACGACCGGAGCCGCATCGCCAGTACGCTGTGCCGTAACATTTGCAGATAATTTTCCAGCGGGTGAATTGGCGGCACTGATTACCAGCACCGGCTCATCACGCCAATAGGGTTCGTCGGGCCGTCTTTGCCAAATGCGGTATTGCGCAGCCCCTGCAACAGGTGCCCATTTAAGCTCGGTCGATGTCCTCACCGCCGCCTTTTTCGAGACGGCCGGCGGCATCGGCGCCTGCGCCAATATATGCGCTGCGCGCACATTTAATTGCGCCGCCTTGGCGAGGTAGGGAAAGTCCATTTCATCCACCGTATCGCCATAGGTCACGCCGCCTTCAACGCGTAAATCCTGATGCTGGTGTTCATAATCTTCCACTGCGACCGAGAAACGGATTGCGGGATAGCCTTTCTCGACAAACGGGATCTGATCGCCGCCCCGGCCCATCCGATCGGTCCGCCAGATTTGGCGCACATCCAGACCCTGGGGGTTATCATCGGCAAGAATGTCGAGCCAGCGTGAGAGATTGCGGCTTGGGCTGTCATTTTCACCGCCGTCACGTCGCTGCGCAGAACGGACGGTGTCAGTGAGATCAGCACGCGGCCCTTCAGAAAAAACGCGGATATGCTCCGCATCGCAATATCCGTCAGAGCCGCAGCTGCTGCCGACGATATCATTATTCAGCACGGCTTTGACCGTCCACCCTTGCGCTTCGGCATATTCGGCCATCAGGCGCCCGCCATATAATCCCTGTTCCTCGCCGGACAGCAAGGCATAGACGATGGTAGAAGGATATTGCCGCTGTGACAGAACGCGGGCCGCCTCGATCGAAAGCGCCGTGCCAGACGCATCATCATTCGCGCCCGGTGCATCAACAGTAAAATCGGACACATCAGTGCCGCGACTGTCAATATGCCCCTGGATAATCACAACTTCATCGGGGCGCTGGGTGCCGCGCTGAATCGCGACGACATTGATCAAGCGGGTTGGTTCAGGTATCCTGCGACCTTGTACAATCCGTTCCGGCGTGACGACTTCGAGGCAGTTTCCGCACGCTTCGCTTGCCTTGCGAAATTGATCAGCGCCCCAGCGTAGCGCAGCCCCGATGCCGCGAGAGGGGTGGTCCTGCGAAGAAAGCGTGTGCCGCGTCCCAAACCCGACAAGCGTTTCGACATCAGATCGCAGGCGGTCTTGCGATACCGCTTCCGCAGGGTGAGCCGGCGGCGCGTTTTTTGGCGGATCATCCTGCGCTGACGCTGACACGGCGAACAGGGAAGCAGCGGCGATAACACAGTATTTTTGCATTTCAGTGTATTCGCCAAATTATGCTGGCTTAGCAAGGGCCTTATATCTGTTTAGGACCCTCGCCATAAGCATTGGCGCCCTGCTGTGATTTCATAATACCGACGAGCATCACGATGATGAGTGCCAGCCAGCCCAGCAAATCCTGCGCAATCATTCCCGCCTGCATAGATTGCTCTGCGGCCACCGCTGCGCCGGTTTCTGCTGCAACCGCTGCGCGCATCGTTTCCTCGATACCGTCAATCTGGCGATAGGAAATGAACATCCAAACCAGATGAATAACGAGGGGGATGGCCACTATTAAACCGGGCAGGCCTGTATCGTGCGTCCGCCTGATGAATGACGCAAAAAGCAAGACTATATTCAGTATGGCAACGACAAAACTGATCCAAACCGCAGTGGGCGCATATTGAACAACTTGCTCAAAAATTGCCGCTTCTGCTGCGGCAGAATCGCCGGTTTGAGCAACTTCAAAACCGGCGTTCATGGCCGCAACCATCATTGGTATGCTGGCGAGCAGCGAGATTGCAATGTTCAAAATAACCACGAACAACAGATATAACCAGAACACCTTGCGGCCATCTCGGCCGTGAATATTGGTCAGGTTTTTGAGATTATGGCGGATAGCTTTAAGCATGGTGAATCCCTGAATTATCAATAAGCTTTTGCGACATAAACGCGTTGCACTGCCGGTTCACCAGTGAAAATGCACGCGCCGTCCACTGGCGCTGCGTCCATTGGCACATTACGCACGGTCAATTTTAATTGTTTAAGCTTCTCCACCACAGCGTCCAACGTGGCCCCGGTCGGCCTCGACCATTGGACTTCGGCCCAGCCGGGATGGGTTTTGCCGGATGCAAAGTGTTCGGCCAACGCATCCATATCAGAAATATCGCGGGTAATATTCGCATCGCGGCGTGCAGCTGCCTGGTCGAACAGACTTCGCTGAATTTCGGCCAATAGTTCCGGGATCATATGTGCCGCTTCCTTGCGCGACAGCGTGAGGAAATTAGCCTTGCCATTTTCTGTCCAAAGGGCATCACGGCGCAGCAGGCTGACACCGTCATTATCCATGTCCCGCCCGCCGACTTCGATGATGACCGGCGCGCCCTTGCGGACATAATCCCACCGTTTTGCTGCTGCTTTTCCGGGCCGGGTATCCAACATCACGCGAAGTTTCTCGCCAAACGCGGACTGTCCTGCCAAAATTGCGCGCAGACTCTCGCAATATTCGGTCAGAGCGGTGTCTTCCCCCTCGTCCTTGCCACGCAGCATCGGCAGAATGATTACCTGACGCGGCGCGATGGTCGGCGGAACGCGCAGACCGTCATCATCGCCGTGCGTCATTATCACCCCGCCGATCATGCGGGTGGACACGCCCCAGCTGGTTGTATGGCACAGCTGCTGCACGCCGTCGGGATCCTGATACCGGATGCCTGAAGCCTCGGCGAAATTGGTGCCGAGATAATGCGAAGTACCAGCTTGTAACGCCTTGCCATCCTGCATCATCGCTTCGATCGACCATGTTTCCAATGCCCCGGGGAACCGTTCATGTTCCGGCTTCTCGCCCGCAATGACAGGCATCGCCAAATCTTCTTCCGCGCAGGCACGATAGACTTCGAGCATCCGCAGGGTGTGGGCTTTTGCTTCGGCGGCATCCGCATGGGCAGTATGCCCTTCCTGCCACAAAAATTCGCTTGTGCGCAGAAACATGCGGGTACGCATTTCCCAGCGGACGACATTGGCCCATTGATTGGTTTTGAGCGGTAAATCTCGCCAGCTTTGCACCCAGCGCGCCATCGCATCGCCAATGATGGTTTCCGATGTCGGACGAACAACCAAGGGCTCTTCCAGCTTCGCCGCAGGATCGGGAACAAGTTTGCCCGTACCGTCTTGGATCAGGCGGTGATGGGTAACAACGGCCATTTCTTTGGCAAAGCCATCAACATGCTCTGCTTCGCGTTCAAAATTGGCGAGCGGGATGAAGATCGGGAAATAACAATTATCATGGCCGGTATCCTTGATCCGGTCATCAAGCAGCCGCTGGATACGCTCCCAAATACCATAACCCCAAGGCTTGATGACCATGCAACCGCGCACGCCGGATTCCTCCGCAAGATCAGCGGCAGAAATGACTTCCTGATACCACCGCGCAAAATCATCTGCGCGCTTCACGTTCAATGCGTGGCGAATGTTAGACACGGATATTCCTGTTCATATTTACGTTGGAGCAGCCCAAGGAGTTGCTTATTTACCGATTTCGTCGAGCTTTTTTTGCATTTCCGCCATTTGTTTGCGCAGTAAAGCAATCTCGTCATTTTTTTCCGCTACTGGCGTTGCATCTGCGGCTTTGTTGCCTGGAAGAATGGCTTCTCCTACCGCGCGCATAACCGCCAAGTTGGTTTCGGCAATTTTAGCGATCGGATTGGCGGTCAGGCCATCCTTCAAAGCCTCCTGTATTTTCGATTGGTTGGCTCTGAAATTGGCCATAGTCGCTTCAAGATAATGCGGCATCATCGACTGCATGGAATTGCCATACATTGCGATCAGATCACGCAGAAAACTGACTGGCAGCATTTGCTTGCCGCTCGCCTCTTCATCCATGATGATCTGGGTCAAAATGGAATGCGTTATGTCGTCGCCCGTTTTGGCGTCCACCACCACAAAATCAGTTCCCTTTCGCGTCATGGCGGCAAGATCATCCAGCGTGATATAGCTGGAGGAAAGCGTGTTATAGAGCCGCCGATTGGCGTATTTCTTAATCGTGACTGTGTCGCCGGTGTGCGCTTTGCGCTTTGCCATTGGGCCATCCTGTTTATTGCGGTTATTGCTGCGTTAGCAGGTGCAGCAAGTGCAGCGCAACATCAGTGAGAAAACTTTGTCCTGCGGGCAAAACGCTGACCTAAAATGGTGAGCAATTCATATTGCGAAAGGCCGGAATGCCTGGCCGCCTCGGGTAATGCGTATGGCACTTCCAGCCAGTCGCCCTCCCGGCAATGCGGTACAGATGTCAGGTCCACCACGATCATGTCCATCGATATCTTGCCCAGGACTGGCAGCGTGTTACCGTGATGCATCAAGACAGCATGCCCTGCCCAACTGCGCAAAAACCCGTCCGCATACCCTAGCGAAACCACGCCAACCTGCATGTCCACGCGCGCGGTAAATGTGGCATTATAGCCAACAGTGTCGCCAGTTTTCAGCGTGCGGATTTGCAATATCGCGGCTTCGAGAAACGCGACCTGTCTGATGACACCGGCCAGTTCTGGGCGCGGTATACCGCCATATAGTGCAAGCCCGGGCCGGGTAAGATCATATGCATAGTCTGGCCCAAGCGCTATTCCTGCGCTATTGGCGAGACTGTATTGGCAGGCTGGGATGATATCCATTGCCCCCTTGAATTTCGCCCGTTGTTGCCCGTTGCGCGCGCCATCTTCATCTGCGGACGCAAGGTGTGACATTAACGTTCGAACAGACAGGCTGGTTGCTAAACCGCCGCCAATATCATCCATTGCGAGGCCGAGCCGGTTGATCCCTGTATCGACCATCACATCACACAGCTTCCCGCCAGCATCCTTCCAGATGTTGGCCTGATGAAAACTGTTTATGACCGGAATAATCCCCGAAGAAACCGCAAACTGCGCTTCTGCGGCATTTAACGGGCCATGCAAGACTGAAATCTGTTGAGGCGGAACATACTTCAGCAGCTTCTTTGCCTCGCCCCAATGGGCCACGAAATAGGATCTACATCCTGCTTTGATCAAGGCGGGAACAGCTTTGGCCAAGCCCAGCCCATAGGCATCGGCTTTGACTGCCGCCCCCGCAGACGCAGCGCCGGACATTGAATCAAGAACCCGCCAATTTTGCGCAATGGCTGCCGTATCAATGTTCAGCCGTAAAGTCGGCGCGAGCGGCTCAGGCATATTCGTCAAAGTCTTTGGGCGGCCCATCAGGCAGGCCCCACCATGCAACCACCAGCCCGAATGCCACCACGGCCCACGTATACCAAAGCCCTGAATAGGGGTCACCGGTTGAAGCGATGATGTATCCTGCAATCAGCGGCAGAAAACCGCCGAGATACCCGGCCCCGATATGATACGGGATCGACATGGAGCTGTACCGAATTTTTGGCGGAAACATCTCAGACAGCAGCGCCGCGACCGATCCGTATGTGAGCGCAGACAATATACCGCACAGCAGCAGTAGAGCGATAATAGCTGCCACACTTACCGGTGGCGGTGTCTGCACCGAGAAATCATAGCCGCGCAATTCCAGCATTGATTGCATTGCAGCTTTGCGCTCAGCGCCATTATCCCACGGGTAATCCGCCGCAAACGAGACAAGCTGATTGCCTATGGAGACCGAGAAGGCGCTACTCGCCGCCGTTCTGGCAGGTCCGATCGAGTACGTCACGCCAAGCGCAGTTAAATCCTGCAAAACCTTGCCGCAATCGGTTTCCTGCTGTTCGGCAAAAGGGGCATAGGTGCAGCTTTCGCCTGCCACTGTGATCGGCGCAGCGATACTGCTTTGTTGCAGCCCGGGATTGGCCAGAGATCCGATACCCCAGAAAATCGGGAATAGCAGAACCAAAGAGAGCAACCCGCCAATCATGATCGGTTTCTTGCGCCCGACCTTATCGGACCATTTGCCAACCAGAATGTAGAATATCATCGACAGCGTGCCCGCAGTCAGCATGATAATCTCGACTAGCCCCTCATCCACCCGCATCGGGCCGCGTAGAAAAGACAGACCAGAAAAAAAGGCGGTGTACCAGATGGTGGTGAGAATACCGGTGACGCCGAATAAGGTCACAAAAATACGCTTCTTATTGCCGGGATAGGTAAAACTTTCGACAAATGGATTTCTCGCGGTCTGACCCGATGCTTTCATCGCCTTGAAAACAGGGCTTTCTGACAGCTTGAGCCGCATCCAAAGGGAAATCACGAGCAGTATGATCGATAGCAGAAACGGTATGCGCCAGCCCCAGGCGGCAAAATCACCCGCCGGAATCAGTGCACGGCACAGCAGCACCACCACAATGGACAGAACAAACCCGCCCACAACGCTCGCTTGAATGAAGCTGGTGTAGAACCCGCGTTTTTCTGGCGGGGCATGTTCGGCGACATAGATCGCCGCGCCGCCATATTCTCCGCCCAAGGCAAGCCCCTGCAGAATTCGCAGCAGAATGACAATAACCGGCGCCGCGATGCCGATGGTGGCCGCGCTCGGGATCAGGCCGACTCCGGCGGTTGCTATACCCATCAAAGTGACCGTCACGAGAAAGGTATATTTGCGCCCCAATCGGTCGCCCAGAAATCCGAATAATATCGCGCCCAGCGGACGAAACCCAAACCCGACTGCAAAGCCCGCCCAAACCAGCAGCAATTGCAATGTCGGATTGTCCGACGGGAAAAACGCCGCCCCGATCAGCGCCGCGAGCGTGCCGTATATGAAAAAATCATACCATTCAAAAATCGTACCGGCAGATGATGCGGCGATAACCAGGCGGATCTCTTTCTCGGTGGGTTGGTGTTCGGCAAGTGCTGCGGCGTCACTCATGGTCGGTTGTTCTCCCCTGTGAACATTCGCGTTGTTTAGCCGGTAGCCAAGCCATTGGAAAGCGCGCGCTGAGCGGCTCGCCAGGGAAGCAACAGAGCCCCGCGGCGCGCCGGATATGAACGTGCCGGTACTATCAAGTCAAAAGATGGTATTTCCGGCGGGTTTTCGTAGCCATTCAGCCAAGCTTCGATCTGAGCCGATTGCCTGATCAACGCTTCGGTAGACATGCCCGTGACCGAGCGCGCAAAAAGTGCCGCTGATGCCTGACCAATTGCGCATGCGGACAACGACAGACCGATTTTCGATACCGTACCATAAGGGTCAATATTCAGTCCCAGCGAAATTGTGCTGCCGCAGGTGCTGGACCGCGCCTCCGCAGTGCACTCAAAGACGCCAAGCAATGGATAATTTGCCAGATCAACGGCAAGAGCAAGCACATCAGGCGTGTAAAGTTTTGCCGAATTGCCCGTTGCCATGTCTATTTAATGCCAGGCGTTTCAGCCGTCGTCCCGCAATCTGGCGCGGCGTTCATCAATCATTTGAACAAGCGTGTCAGCACTCGCATTGATTACCGGGTAGCTTCGCGCATCGGTCATCCATCCAGGCCTGCCCGCAACACCCCAGACTGTGTCGTAGCCAAGTACAATCAGAGAGAATGCCGTCACCACTATAAGCGCGCCCTTGATCGCCCCAAACCCAAAACCAAGAACGCGGTCAATCGGGCCAAGTATCGAATTGCGCGATGCTTCGCCTATCCGGCCTGCAATCAGTTTCATCGCTGCATACGGAACCAACAATAGCAATGCGAAGGCCAGCACCGCCACGGAAGTACCTGCCCCCAAATACTCCCGAAGAATCTCGTAGAAGGGCGTGTGTAAATAATGGATCGCAAACAGCGCGAGTATCCACGAGGCGAGCGACAGCACCTCCTGAACGATCCCGCGCGCAAAACCGCCAATTGCCGCGACGCCGACGATTGCCAGCACAATGATGTCGAACCCGCTCATGCGTCGATGGTTTATTCTTTAGCCACCACTTGGTCAACGAGGTTGCTCAATTGTTTCAGCCCGCGATATTTGAGCCCGGTGGGCGCTTGTGCATCCTGCGGGCCGCAGCCAGACGTGAAGCCAAGTTTTGCCGCTTCGCGCAATCGCAAACCGGCGTGCGATACAGGGCGAATTTCGCCGGCGAGTGAAACCTCACCGAACCAGATGCTCTGATTGGGCAAGGCTTTGTCAGCAAGCGCAGACATCAAGGCCGCCGCAACAGCCAGATCAGCAGCAGGATCAGATAAACGATATCCGCCCGCTATATTCAGATAGACTTCTGCCGAACTGAAATTTAGCCCGCAGCGCGATTCCAGCACCGCGAGTAGCATCGCCAATCGCCCACTGTCCCAACCAACGACTGCGCGGCGCGGCGTAGCCCCGCTCTGCAGTCGGACGATCAGCGCCTGTACTTCTATCAATACCGGGCGCGTCCCTTCCAGGGCCGGGAATACCGCGCTGCCCGCAAGCGGAATGTCGCGGCCCGATAGAAACAGCATGGACGGGTTGGCCACCTCCTCCAGCCCCTTGCCCGCCATTGCAAACACGCCAATTTCATCGACCGCTCCAAACCGGTTTTTAAGCGCGCGCAAAATCCGATATTGGTGGCTGCGTTCGCCTTCGAAGCTCATCACCACATCAACCATATGTTCAAGCACGCGCGGTCCGGCGATGCTGCCGTCTTTGGTCACATGCCCAACCAGAACGAGCGCCACGCCATTCTGCTTGGCATAACGGATCAGTTCAAACGCGCATCCGCGGACCTGGCTGACCGTACCCGGCGCGCCTTCGATAGTGTCAGAATGCATGGTCTGGATAGAATCGATGACCAGTAATGCGGGCGCTTCCATATGTCCCAAAGTGGTCAAAATATCGCGTACGGATGTCGCGGAAGCGAGTTTGATCGGGGCATCGGCCAGCCCCAAACGCGAGGCCCGCAGGCGTACCTGTCCAGCGGCTTCCTCCCCGCTGACATAGACAGTTGGCGCGCCATCTTGAGCAATTTTCGCCGCCGCCTGAAGCAGCAAAGTCGATTTTCCAATGCCAGGGTCACCACCCATCAGAATGGCCGAGCCGGGAACCAGCCCGCCGCCCAGTGCATGGTCGAACTCGTCCAGTCCGGTCGCGCGGCGTTTGAGCGGAATGCTGGGTGCATCGAGCGATACGAATTCTACCGCTCGGCCTCCACTAGACAGATCATGCTTCTGCGAGAATACTGTGGCAGGCGCATCTTCGGCCAGCGTATTCCACGCAGAACAATCGGGACATTGCCCCTGCCACCTATGCGATACGGAGCCGCATTCTGTACAAATATACCGCTTTTTTGCCTTTGCCATCATGCATTCTTAGTCAGAACATAAACGGAACGCAATTGCCTTCCGGTGTTTTGCCCGCCACAAGCATCCGGTGAGACAAAAAGAACTTCGTATCGCCCTCGTGTGTTATGGCGGCGTCAGCCTCGCGGTGTACATGCACGGCGTCACCAAGGAGATCTGGAAACTCGCCAAGGCAAGCTGCGCCTATCACGGTGCTATTCCGCGCAGCGAAGGAGTGCAAGGTGTATACCGTGATTTGCTAGAGCATATTGCCAGCCATCACGGACTACGATTACGCGTACTGCCTGACATTCTTACCGGAGCGAGCGCGGGCGGAATTAACGCAGTGTTTCTTGCCCAGGCGATCCATTCGGGACAGTCACTGGAGCCGTTGACCGATCTATGGCTTGATAATGCCGATGTGGATAGGCTGGTTGATCCCGATGCTCGGCCGATGTGGCGGTTCGCCAAATTCTGGGCACAACCCATCGCGTGGATGTTTCTGAAACGACCGGGCAACGAGATTTCCGAAAGCGTGGCCCCGGAAACCCGCTCTGAGGTGCGCCGCAAAGTTACCCAATTAATCAAAGGCCGCTGGTTTCAGCCGCCTTTTTCGGGCCCCGGCTTTTCCAGATTGTTGCATAATGCGCTGCACGCGATGCAAACCAGTGCAACCGGCAGCCCTCTGTTGCCCCCGGGCCATCCGATCGACCTGGTGGTCACTGCGACAGATTTTCGCGGACACATCGAATTGCTTCGGCTGAACAGCCCGCCAGTGGTTGAGGAGAGCGAACACCGCCTGCCAATTGGTTTTACTGCCATCACACCCCGGCAAAGCGGCGCTAGTTTGGCCGACAGTGCGGAATTGACATTAGCCGCCCGTGCAACAGCCAGTTTCCCCGGCGCATTCCCCCCGCTGGAGATTCAGGAAATTGATGATCTGATGATGGCCCAAAACCGGGAATGGGTGGGCCGCAATGCATTTATTGAGCGTGTGATGCCGGTGCGCGCCCGGTCCGGCGAGGTTGAGAATGCTGCGTTGGTAGATGGATCGGTGCTGGTCAATGCGCCCTTCGGCGCTGCGCTGAATGCATTACAGGGCCGCCCCGCCCAGCGTGAAGTTGACCGGCGGTTCGTTTACATTGATCCAAGACCGGATAAATTTGCGGACCATAGTGAACGCCGTGATCGCCCAGTCGGTTTTTTCTCGGCGATATTCGGATCAATCTCGACCATTCCCCGTGAACAACCCATTCGCGATAATCTGGAGGAACTGGAAGAGCAGTCGCGCGATGCGGAGCGTTTGCGGCGTATGGTGATCGCCTTGCGCCCTGATGTTGAAGATACGGTAGAAAAGCTGTTCGGACGTACGGTGTTTTTCAACAAACCCACACCGAAACGCCTGGCGGCATGGCGGGGCAAAGCCCAGCAGGCAGCCGCCGACGAGGCCGGCTACGCGTTCCAATCCTACGCGCAGGCAAAATTCACCGGTATCGTAGAAAAGCTGGCACGTTTAACGTATGATGCAGCGCCGGAATTGGGACTGCCCGACAGCACAGCGATCGCAGACAGCTTTTATACAGAACTGTCCCGCAGCGGCCTTTCTATACTTTCTCAAAATGGGGTGACCAAGCCCGCAGCGATCGGGTTTTTCCGCGCGCATGATCTGGGTTTTCGTATCCGCCGCCTACGCTTGCTAACACGGCGCTTGGCGCGTGATTGGGAAGCGGACCCGTCAATTCCGGACGAAGCACTGGAAGATGCGCGCGCTGCAATTTATCGGATTTTGGCACTTTATTTTGAGCAGGAACGTGTCGAAAATCTAGGCCCGGATTTTGCGGTACTCGCAAGCAATGCACTGCGGGCCCCGGCGCCGGTTCTGGCCCATCTGGCAAAGCGGCGCTTATTGGCTTCGATCGATGATGCGGCCGAGGACATGCTGGCCGATGCATTGGAAAAAATGCCCAAGGACCTGCGGCGAAGAATGCTGCTGACCTATCTCGGGTTCCCATTTTATGATGTCGCGACATTGCCACTGATGCGCAATGAAGGGTTGACTGAATTTGACCCGATCAAAGTAGACAGGATATCTCCTGATGATGCACGGTCGATACGCGACGGCGGTACAGCCGCGACCTTGCGCGGGACCGAGTTCTATAATTTCGGCGCGTTTTTCAGCAGGGTCTACCGCGAGAATGATTATATATGGGGGCGCTTGCACGGGGCGGAGCGCATGATTGATCTGGTCTGTTCAACGACGGACAGCCTTATGCACGATGACGAAATTACCCGCTTCAAACGGCACGCCTTTCTGGCAATCTTGGATGAGGAAGAGGAACGGTTGGAGGCGGACCCCGGTTTGCTGCCCACTATCCGTAACGAAATACTTCAGCGATTGGGCTGACCGGCCCTTCTTGCCCGTTCACGTCTTGGCAAAAAACAGGAGCATCACCAAGCGGCTATCTTCCAGCTTGCTACCAAAACCTGGCGCTGCATTATGGAACTGCCACGGCGAAAACAGTATCAGCCGGTTAAAGCGGATCGGCACACGCATGGTGCGTTCCCATCTGGCCGGAGACAGTGTATCCTTGTTGACGACATCATCAATCAGCAGGTTGATGTCTGTATAACCCGCAGCCTGAATGCCCGCCGCATCGCGCGGTACGCTTTCCAGCCCGGTCCGCTTGTGGCGGAAGAAATCAGTGCCGCCCGCAGCAGGCCTGATGCAGTCATCAGGTTTCGACAGATATAAAATGCCGGAGTAATATGCGGGATCGATATGAACTCCGCTGCGCCCTATATCGGATTTGCGCGTAACCCGGCAACAGCCGTGGTTTGTATCCGGCGCGCTGGCAAGATTTATGCCCAGATGCTTTGACACCGCGGCATCAATGGCATCTGTTGGTAACGGGGCGGACGAATTGAGACCGGGAAAATTTCCGTGTTTCAGAGCTGGATCATAATTCAATGCCAATGCCTCGCGCCGCGCCGCCCAGGGATCGATCAGAAAATTATCGATTATCGATAGCGAAGGCAGCAATGCGTTTGTCCTTAAACAGTGAAGGCATCTTTCAGTTTGTCAAAGAAGCCTTTGCTGGCAGGGCATTCCTCGCCTGTCTCGGTTTCCTGGAACTGACATAGAATTTCGCGCTGGGCCTTGGTCAATTTGGTCGGCGTCTCCACTGCGATCTCTACCACCAGATCACCGCGGCCGCGCCCCTGCAACACAGGCATGCCCGCGCCGCGAACGCGCAGCTGTTTTCCTGATTGGATACCAGCGGGAATATCGACTGTGTTGGTGCTACCATCCAAATCGGGGATATCCACTTCACCGCCCAAGGCTGCGGTCGTGAAGCTGATCGGCACCTGCGTGATCAAAGTTGTGCCCTCGCGTTCAAAGACGCTGTGCTGCGCCACGTGGACAAAAATGTACAAATCACCCGGAGGTGCGCCGCGCGGACCCGCTTCACCTTTACCGCTAAGCCGTATGCGCGTGCCGGTATCGACACCAGGCGGTACTTCCACATCCAGTGCAAGCGGCCGGTCAACGCGGCCCTCGCCCCGGCAATCATCGCAGGGGCTCTCAATAACTTCACCCCGCCCGTTACAATTCGGGCAAGGCCGCTCAACCACAAAGAAACCCTGCTTGGCGCGGACTTTGCCGTGGCCTTTGCACAAATTACAGCCGCGACTGCCCGTACCCGGTTTCGCGCCAGATCCGTTGCAGCTATCGCAGCCTTGCGAAACTTCTATTTCAATCTGGGTTTTTTTGCCGTGGAAGGCATCTTCCAACCCGATTTCCATATCATAGCGAAGATCTGCCCCGCGCCGCGCCTGTTGACGGCCACCGCCGCCACCAAATGCACTGCCGAAAATGGTTTCAAATATATCGCCGATATCGCCGAAGTCGCCTTGCGCACCGTGGCCGCCGCCACCGCCCATGCCCTGCTCGAATGCGGCGTGGCCATAGCGGTCATAGGCAGCGCGTTTTTGCGGATCTTTCAAGCAATCATATGCGGCTGAAACGGTCTTGAATTTCGCTTCGGCCTCTGCGTTCCCGGGGTTTCGATCGGGATGACATTCCATCGCGATTTTGCGGTACGCCGACTTGATTGTCTTGTCGTCAGCATCGCGGCTGACGTTCAGCACATCATAAAAATCTGAAGACATAATTCGTCCTAAACCGGTTTCGCCACTGGCACATGCTGCGGTGCAATATGCCAGCGGCGAAGAGGTTTTTTCAACAGGCTATCAGCCTTTGTTTTCGTCTTCATTCACTTCGGAAAATTCCGCATCGACCACATCATCATCTTCCGGCGGTGTACCGGCAGCTTCAGCACCTCCCTCAGACGCCGCACTGGCCTGTTCCTGCTGATAGATTTCCTGGCCCATTTTCATGGCAACTTCGGTAAGTGCCTGCGCCTTGGCGCTGATGGTGTCAGTATCATCACCTTCCAACGCAGTCTTGGTCTCTGCCAGAGCGGCCTCGACCTCGCCTTTCAGATCGGAACTGATTTTGTCGCCATGCTCTTCGATTTGCTTTTCAGTTGCGTGGACAAGACTGTCGGCCTGATTGCGCGTTTCCGCTGACTCCTTGCGCTTCTTGTCTTCATCGGCAAATTTCTCGGCATCTTGGACCATTTGTTCAATGTCAGTATCGGACAGACCGCCCGATGCCTGAATGCGAATCTGCTGCTCTTTGCCCGTGCCCTTATCCTTGGCTGAAACATTCACGATACCGTTGGCATCAATATCAAATGTGACTTCCACTTGCGGGACACCGCGCGGCGCGGGCGGAATGCCCACCAGATCGAACTGGCCGAGTAGTTTGTTATCAGCGGCCATTTCGCGCTCGCCCTGACCAACCCTGATCGTAACAGCCTGTTGGTTATCTTCAGCAGTTGAATAGGTTTGCGACTTCTTGGTCGGAATGGTGGTGTTGCGGTCAATCATCCGCGTAAACACGCCGCCAAGCGTTTCAATACCCAGTGACAACGGAGTCACATCGAGCAGCAGCACATCCTTGACGTCACCCTGCAACACGCCGGCCTGAATGGCTGCGCCCATCGCAACGACTTCATCAGGGTTCACACCGGTATGCGGTTCCTTGCCGAAGAAATCCTTCACGATTTCGCGGACACGCGGCATCCGGGTCATACCGCCAACCAGTATGACTTCATCAATACCGTTTTTGTCCACGCCCGCATCGGCGATGGCTTTCTTGCAAGGCTCCAGAGTGCGCTTGATCAGATCGCCAACCAGCTTTTCCAGGTCAGAGCGGCTGATGGTTTCTACCAGATGGAGCGGCGTTGAGGCGCCGCCTTCCATGCGCGCGGTAATAAACGGCAAGTTCACTTCGGTCGTCTGCGCGCTGGAAAGTTCAATTTTGGCTTTCTCGGCGGCTTCTTTCAGGCGCTGAAGAGCAAGCTTGTCGGTCTTCAGATCCATGTTTTCCTTCTTGTTGAATGCAGCCGCGAGGTGCTCAACAATCGCATTGTCGAAGTCTTCACCGCCAAGGAAGGTATCGCCATTGGTCGATTTAACCTCGAAAACGCCATCGCCGATTTCGAGAACGGACACATCGAAGGTGCCGCCGCCAAGGTCGTAGACGGCGATGGTTTTACCGTCATCCTTGTCCATACCATATGCCAAAGCCGCAGCGGTTGGCTCGTTAATAATCCTCAGCACTTCCAGACCGGCAATTTGGCCAGCATCCTTAGTTGCCTGACGCTGCGCATCGTTGAAATATGCAGGAACGGTGATGACGGCCTGGGTGACAGTTTCGCCCAGATAACTCTCAGCTGTTTCCTTCATCTTCTGCAAGATGAAAGCGGACACCTGTGACGGGCTATAATCCTCTTCGCCCGCCTTGACCCATGCATCGCCGTTTTTACCCTTGACGATGTTATACGGGACGAGGTCCATGTCCTTCTTAGTCATTGGATCATCGAACCGGCGGCCAATCAGACGCTTTATTGCGAAAAGTGTATTGTCGGGATTGGTCACCGCCTGACGCTTCGCGGGCTGACCGATCAGGCGTTCACCGTCTTTTGTGAATGCAACAATCGATGGCGTCGTACGGGCGCCTTCGGAATTTTCAATAACCTTCGGCTTGCCTCCGTCCATGACGGCGACACACGAGTTAGTCGTGCCGAGATCGATACCAATTACTTTAGCCATGAATTCCCCACTTGGTTCTTAAATGTTTGAACCCCGCCGCGTTTCTCCGTCCAGGGTGACGGCGCAACGGAGCTTGTTAAATTTGCAACTTCGAGGGTGGATATAGGTGCGGTTTTTGTTGGCACAAGGGATTGCTACGGCTAGTCCCGCGCAAGAAACATTTCAGGAGTTATTATTGTGTCGAAACGGTTTTTAGCCGGTCTTGTACTGAGTATGTCGGCGGTAACGCTCGCTGCCTGCGGCGATACGGCAGAGGAAGTGGCCGAAGCGCCTGAAGGCATTGAGGGTTTGACCGTTGAAAATGCGCGATTGGTGCTTGCCCCGGTTGCAGGCAATCCGGCAGCAGTCTATCTTGATCTGACCTATGATGGCGAGCGCGGATTGTCGCTTAGCCGCGTGTCAGTCCAGGGTGCGGAAAGCGCAGTGATGCATGAATATGGCGAATTTAACCGCAAGGTCCAGATGATGGAAATGCTGCCCGTCGCACTGACCAAAGGCACTCAGGTCAGCTTCAAACCGGGGGAACAGCATATCATGGCGATGGGTGTGTCACCGGAATTGAAACCGGGCGGCACGACTGAAGTCACTCTGATTGTTTCAGGCGGAGACAAGCAAACCGTAACTGCGGATATTGTCGCTGCTGGCGGGGAGCGCGAAATCGCGCAATAAACGCAGCCGATGGAATCAAGCAGCGAGCGAGCACCGATTTGTCCGGTGGGCGGGGAAAGGCCCCTCACCCCCGGCGAAGTTAAGCTCGCGCGTTGTGTTTTCGGTGATGCAATCGATTATGCCAAGGTTACTATACGGCGCAGAAAATGGATGCCGTTCCAGCCGTCCAATGTGACGATCGCGCCGCGCGGGCATATCCATTTTCACCCGCTTAGCGCGGGATATTGCGATGATTTTTCCGCTCAGTCGCTTAGCCGCCAGGGCCACTTCATTCATGAGATGGTTCACGTTTGGCAAGCACAGAAAAAGGGCAGCTGGTGGCTGGTATTCAACCGGACGCCGTGGGCGCGTTATGATTATAGCCTGAAACCGGGTTGGCCGCTGGAACGATATGGTATTGAGCAGCAGGCAGAGATTGTCACGCATGCGTTCTGGTTGCGCAAGGGGGTATCCGTTGCGGGGGCGCCTGGTCCGGCAGCTTACGACAGGCTGGTCGATTTTCCCGGAGCGACCAAATATTCGGAAGATAGCTGCTCCCCCTGATTTCACTCAGGCTTTTTCGCCACACCTACCATTGCGGGGCGCAGCAGCCGGTCTTTAATCATATAGCCGGACTGCATCTCCTGAACGATCGTTCCCGGCTCGTGCTGGTCGCTGGGGATTTCCATCATCGCCTGATGCTGGTTGGGATCAAGCGGCATGCCCGTGGCGGCGATCCGCGTAATGCCGTGCTGGCCGAAAACCTTTTCGACCTCGCGCTGGGTTGCTTCGATACCGATGACCAGCCCCTTGAATTTTTCATCTTCGCGCAGATCGTCCGGCACGGCTTCAATTGCGCGAGCAAGGTTGTCTGCCACCGATAGGATATCGCGGGCAAATCCGGTTGCTGCATAGGCGCGCGCATCGGCGATATCTTTTTCCATCCGGCGGCGGACATTTTGGGTTTCTGCGCGGGCATAGAGAACTTGCTGCTTCTGTTCTTCCAGATCACCGCGAAGATTGGCTAACGCCTCTTCAAGGCCGCCCTCGTCGCTGCTGTCTTCCTCATCATCTGCCAGCATCTCCGCAGGCACGCCTTCGAGCTCTGCTTCTACGGCTGCATCCTGGGTGTCGGAACTGGTTGGTTCCGGCTTGTCATCATTCATCATCATTCAAATCCAGCTATAAAATTGGCCACTGTCCAATGGGTCTCCCGATCAGTTCAGCCGATGAGTTTGCCCAGTGAACGCGCTGTGAAATCAATCATGGGGACAACGCGCGCGTAATTCAACCGCGTGGGGCCGATGACCCCCAACACACCAACCACTTTTCCGTCAATATCACGATATGGCGAGGCAATCACCGATGATCCCGACAGGGAAAATAATCTGTTTTCCGCACCGATGAAAATTCGTGTTGCATTGGCTTCGCGAGCATTCTCCAGCAACGCGGCGACCGACTGCTTATTCTCCAGATCATCCAATAGAGAGCGCACCCGTTCGATGTCTTGCAGGGCCCCGTCATCGATCAGTCTGGCCTGACCACGGACGATCAGGATGGGGCGCTGGGCTGGGTCCTGTGTCCATATCGCAAGCCCGCTTTCAACCAGATCGCGGCTTGCTTTGTCCAACGCATTCTGGCCGCTGGCAATGTCATGTTTGAGCGCCGCGGCTGCCTCAGCGAGCGTCTTTCCGCCCAGGCGCTGGGAGATAAAATTACCGGCTTGTTCTAATGTCGATTGATCTATCGCTGCTTTCAGGTCGAAGACGCGGTTTTCAACCTGGCCATCCTCGCCGACGAGAATCGCCAGTCCCTGATTTTCCGATACCCGCACCAGATTAAGCTGCCGCAGCTTACTCTCGCGCTTCGGCACCATCACCATGCCCGCCGCGCCCGATAATTCCGATAACAGCGTACTGGTGGCTTCCAGGGCTTTTTCTATCGGACCATTTTCCGTCAGGCGGCGTTCGATGGTGGCACGCTCCTGCGCGGTTGGTTCCGCCATTTGCATCATGCCGTCTACAAACAGGCGCAAGCCCGTTTCGGTCGGCATCCGCCCGGCGCTCGTATGCGGTGCTGCGAGCAGCCCGAGGGTTTCAAGATCAGCCAATACGGAGCGGACCGAAGCAGGCGAAAGATTAACCCGGCCGTCATTGGCTAGCGCCTTTGATCCCACCGGGCTGCCATCTTCAATATAGCCTTCGACGACAAGCTGAAAAATTGCCCGCGCGCGCTCTGTCAATTCGGTCAATGGTACATGTGTCAACGGATCATTCTCATAACGGCCCTTGCGGCTTTATCTCGCTTGCGCCTAACGCGGGACGATCGATTCATCAAAGGACATTCTATGCGACCTTCCGGACGTGCGGCTGACGAAATGCGCGCAATCACTATCGAAACCGGCTTCACCAAGCATGCAGAAGGCTCCTGCCTGATAAGTTTTGGCGACACGCGGGTATTATGCACTGCCAGCGTGGAAGAACGGATTCCGCCGTGGCTGCGCGGTAAAGGCGAAGGGTGGATTACGGGTGAATATTCGATGCTTCCGCGCGCAACGCACACGCGTGGCAGCCGTGAAGCAGCGCGCGGAAAGCAAAGCGGACGGACACAAGAAATCCAGCGGCTTATCGGGCGCTCCTTGCGCGCGGTAGTTGACATGAAGAAACTGGGCGAGCGTCAGATCACTTTGGATTGTGATGTAATACAGGCTGACGGCGGAACCCGGACCGCGTCAATTTCAGGTGCATGGGTTGCCTTGCGCCTAGCCGTCAACGCATTGATGAAATCGGGTGCTATCACGCACGATCCGATAACCGCTCAGGTCGCCGCGATCAGCTGCGGTATCTATAAAGGTGCGCCGGTTCTCGACCTCGATTACCCGGAAGATAGCGATGCAGATGCGGATGCCAATTTTGTGCTGATTGAGGGCGGACAGATTGCTGAGGTGCAAGCCACTGCAGAGGGCGCAACGTATGACGAAGAAGGCTTGCTACGCCTGCTGCGCCTCGCAAAAATCGGTTGCAGCAGCATCTTTGCCGAACAGCTGAAAGCGACACAATAGGGACTGACAATGACACAACGCCTTGGTTCCGGGTCGCTAGTGATAGCAACGCATAATGCGGGAAAGCTGAAAGAGATTTCGGCGTTGCTGGGGCCGTATGGGATGAAATGCCTCTCCGCCGGATCACTTGGCCTTCCCGAACCGGCGGAGACTGGCACCACCTTTGCCCAGAATGCGCTGATCAAGGCGCGCGCAGCGGCAGAGGCGTCGGGCATTGTATCGCTTGCTGATGACAGCGGGTTGTCGGTTGCCGCGCTTGATGGGCGGCCCGGTGTGTATACCGCCGATTGGGCAGAGCGGCAGCATTTTGAAGGGCCCGCTGGCCGCGACTGGTATATGGCTATGGGTAAGGTGGAAGGATTGCTGGCGGAGCAAGGGCCGGACGTGGACCGCTCGGCATGGTTTTCCTGTGTATTGGCGATTGCCTGGCCGGACGGGAACCAGGCTGTCTATGAAGGGCGCATCGACGGATCGCTGACCTGGCCGCCGCGCGGATCGCTCGGCTTCGGTTATGATCCGGTCTTCGTTCCAGGCGGCAAAGATAAGACATTTGCAGAACTTGAACCAGCAAAGAAGCATGCGATCAGCCACCGCGCGGATGCGTTCACCAAACTGGTCGCGGAGCAATTTGGCGCTTAACCTACATAAACGCCCGCCATATTCCCGCTGGGCCAATAGCGGCATACAAGAAAATCAAGCGTGTCGCCGGTTTCAATCGCACAGCCGACGCGCTGCGTGCTGGCCCAGATGATTTGTGTGTAATGGCCGACATCCTGCCATCGTCCAGTTGTTGTGACGTAGGGGAATTTACCGGCATGGAAGTATCGGCGTTCTTCCAGGAATGTTCGCATCATATCTTCGGCTTTGAATTGGCCTGCCGAGCCAGCCCATATGTTTTCGCCAGCTGTGTTTCGCGCCTCATAGGCCGAGTGATGTATCGCGCCATCATTGGCAAGCCTGACCGCCCATTCACGGGCCTGTATTTCCAATGCCGTATCCCAAAACAGCACGGGAAGATCTTTGGCAAGGCGTTCCGCATTATGCTGATCAAGCAAAGTGCTTTCGAACATATCGGAAGGCCCCTCTGGTGCCGCAGTGTCAGAGGCAGTCGCTATGCCGTGCAGAACAGCTGCACCAATGATCAGGCTGCAAACAGTCAGATTGGCCAATCTTTGCATGACAAAACCTTGACTTCATCATCTTAACAAGTGCTGAAAGAGGCGTGGCACACGCTCTATATATCCATTGGCCCTTTTGCGTGAAGAAATGCCCCTATTGCGACTTCAACAGCCATGTCCGCAGCGCAGTTGATTACGCCAAGTGGGAGGCGGCTCTGATCAGCGATATGCGGTTCGAGGCGGCACTATCTGGCGGCACGCCACTGCGTTCAATTTTCTTCGGCGGCGGCACGCCGTCTTTAATGCCCCCCGCCCTTGTCGCATCATTGCTGGCAAGGGCGCAGGCGCTGTGGGGTTTTGATCCTGACATAGAAATCACTCTGGAGGCCAATCCGTCATCGGTCGAGGCGGAAAAGTTTGCCGATCTGGCATCCGCAGGGATCAATCGCATCAGCCTTGGCTTGCAGTCTTTGAATGATGATGCACTGCGGTTTCTCGGGCGGCTTCATTCCGTTTCTGAAAGTCTGACGGCGCTCGAGATCGCTCAGCAGAATTTTGACCGGGTGAGCATAGATTTGATCTATGCGCGCCCCAAGCAAAGCGAAACGATGTGGCGCGCTGAACTGGCGCAGGCGCTGGCGCTTGGCACAGATCATCTCTCGCTATACCAGCTGACCATCGAACCCAATACGCGTTTTGCCACCGACGTGCGGATCGGAGCTTTCTTGCCGCTAGACGACGATCCAGCAGCGGATTTATTCGCGGTCACGCAGACGATGACCGCGGAATTGGGCATCCGCTATTATGAAGTGAGCAATCATGCGCGCGCAGGTCAGGAAAGCCGTCACAATCTCACCTATTGGCGGTATCAGGATTATGTCGGGATCGGTCCCGGCGCACATGGGCGGCGCGGGAGCTACGCCACGCTGCGCCATAAAAAGCCTGAGAACTACCTGGCGGCAATCACGCAAAACGGCCACGGCATGAAAGAGGCGCGGCGCCTGTCGCAAGCCGAATCCGCTTCAGAAGCCCTACTGATGGGGCTGCGATTGCGCGAAGGTGTGTGCCTGTCAGATTTGGCCACACGTTTCGGGTTCGCGCCCGAAAATCTGATCGATGCCCGGCAGGCCGAAATGATGCAACGATTGGGCTATGTGGTGTTTTCAGCAGATCGCCTTGCAGTCACAGATCGGGGCATGCCCGTGCTTGATGCCATTCTGGGCGCGCTGGTTCACAGCGATCTGGTTGCTGCATGAACGTTGCGGATATACTGGGCCAATGGCGCAGCCATCTGGAGCACGGCCGCCGCAGATCGCCGCATACGGTGAGAGCCTATGTAGCCGCCGCAGACCGGCTGCTGGGATACAGAGCTTGTGACAGCTGGGCGGATATTTCGGCGATTTCGTCGCTCCAGCTCAGAACCCATCTTGCCGGACGGCGCGCTGACGGATTGAACAACAGCTCCGCCGCGCGCGAATTATCGGCGATCAAGGCCTTTATCGCTTATGCACGCGGTCAATGCGGAATGGCCGAAACAGGCGGCCCCAGAATACGCGGTCCGCGTATTAAGAAGGGCTTGCCCCGCCCGCTGACACCCGATGATGCGTCGAACATTACGGATGTGGTCGATAGCAACGCCGCAACCGATTGGATCGGTGCGCGCGACCGCGCGGTGCTGTTATTGCTTTACGGGGCGGGATTAAGGATTGCGGAGGCTCTGGCGATTACCGGCGATCAGGTGCCTTTGCAGGGAACGCTTCGGGTTACAGGCAAAGGCGACAAGCAGCGCATTGTCCCAATTATCCCCATTATCCGCGAAGCGATGGACGAATATTATGCGATGTGTCCTTGGCCAATGCCCCGCGACGAGCCGGTATTTCGCGGCTTTCGCGGCGGAACTTTGAGCCAGGGTATGGTGCAAAAAGCGATGGCAAAGGCACGGACCGCTCTGGGTCTCCCGGCAACTGCGACGCCGCATGCGCTTCGTCATAGTTTTGCCACGCATTTGCTGGGCGCAGGTGCCGATTTACGCAGTCTGCAAGAACTGCTCGGCCATGCCAGCCTTGGCAGCACGCAGATTTATACGCAGGTCGACGCAGCAAAATTGCTCGAGACATACCGGCGCGCGCATCCGCGCGATCAGGATTGAAAAAGCCAGGATTAATCAGCCAGCCGCCGCTCAATCGCATCCATAATCGCGCCCGCACTGTCGGTGCCGTTAAACGCGTCGATCGCAACAATTCCGGTTGGTGAGGTGACGTTGATCTCCGTCAGCCACTTGCCGCCGATTACATCGATCCCGACAAAAACCAGTCCGCGCCTTTTCAGTTCAGGCCCCATCGCGGCGCAAATCTCTTCTTCGCGAGCGGTTAATGTGGCCGCTTCGGCATAGCCGCCTTGCGCCAGGTTGGAGCGGAATTCGCCTTCACCTGGCTTACGGTTGATCGCGCCAGCAAATTCGCCATCAATCAGCACGATCCGTTTATCGCCTTCGGACACTTCGGGCAGGAAGGGTTGGATCATATGCGGTTCGGGCCATGTCTGATTGAACAGTTCAAACAGGGCGGACGTATTCGTACCGTCCGCATCCAGTTTGAAAATCGCCTTGCCGCCATTGCCATGCAGCGGTTTGACCACCACGCTGCCATAACGGGCCTGAAAAGCGCGTACATCCTCCAACTTACGGGCAATCAGCGTCGGCGGCATAAATTGCGCATAATCGAGCACAAGCATTTTTTCCGGCGCATTGATAACTTCGCGCGGGTCATTGACCACCAGCGTGTGCCCTGTCAGCCGGTCGAGCAGCAATGCCGCACTGATATATCCCAGATCAAAAGGGGGATCCTGCCGCATCAAGATCACGTCTATATCCTTGACCAGATCGATCCGGCGGCGCTCCCCCGCACAATAATGATCGCCTTCTACCCGCTGGACGGTAACAGGTGCCGCATCCGCTGTCAGCGTGCCGCCAACCACCGACGTATCATAGGCAAGCGTCCGCACATCATAATGCCACAGTTCGGCACCGCGAGCCTGCGCCGAAAGCATCAGCGCGAAGCTGGAATCGCCAGCAATGTTGATCGAGTCCATCGGGTCCATCTGGACGGCGATACGCAGCGGATTGTTGGCGGCGGGCATAGTCAGTCTTTCCATTGAGGCAATCGCTGGCGAAACACGATCACGGTTGCCAGGCGTTGGTGATGTGGCGGGGAAATAGGCCGGGCGCAAGCAGCATCACGTCAATGCGCATATCCTCCCCCTCGGCAGCATATTGATGGGCCACGCATTCGGCCGCTGCAGCTACGCGGCGCAGTCTATGTTCATCAATTGCAAGGTCAAGATCGGCCGGTTTCCTGCGCCATTTTACCTCGATGAAGGCAACCAGATTTCCGCGCTTTGCAATCAAGTCTATTTCGCCGCGCGGGGTTTTGACACGGCGGGCGAGCACGCTCCACCCTTTCAGCTTGAGCCAGATCGCCGCACGCCGTTCACCCTCGCGCCCGCTTTGTTCGGCGACCTGTCGTTTCACCGCGCGCGCAACTGCATGGCGCGGGCATACAGCATTTTTCTGTCCCCACCGATGGCCTTCGCGACTTTGCTGGCCGCTTGGGAGGGTTTGTCAATGTCCAGCGCAGCGCGCAGCAATGCATCCGCATCCTGCTGCGAAAATGCGGCTTTGGCCGGCGGCCCCACCATCAGCACAATCTCCCCTTTGGGCGGATTGTCGCGGTAATGCCCCGCCAGAACTGCGGCGCTACCGGTTCGGCATTCTTCGAACAGCTTTGTCAGTTCCCGTGCGACAGATATGGCACGATCCGGTAAAAGCTCTGCCATCGCATCCAGCGATTTCACCAATCGCGGGCCTGTCTCGTAAAATATGAGCGTTGCATTGGCCGCGCCGGCATCTTCCAGCGCAGCTTTGCGGGCCTTTTCTTTAACCGGCAGGAACCCTGCGAACAAGAACCGGTCATTGGGCAGGCCGGATAGCGTCAGGGCGGTTATCGCTGCACACGCACCGGGTAGGCTCGTGATGGCAACACCCGCTGCACGGGCATCGCGGACGAGCCGGTGTCCGGGATCGGAGATGAGCGGGGTACCGGCATCGCTCACCAAAACGACAGCGTTATCCTGCATCATTTGCACCAATCGAAGCCGGGCCGCTTCGTCACTGTGATCATTATAGCGGTGCAGCGGTTTGTGAATCCCCAGATGTTTCAACAACTTTCCTGTTACCCGTGTGTCCTCGCATGCGACCACATCACAACGTGTAAAACTATCAACCGCGCGCAATGTTACATCGCCAAGATTGCCAATCGGCGTGGCAACGATATAGAGGCCGGGAGAAAGGGCTTCAGGGGGCGGTTCGATAGACACAGCCCTGCATTGAACCCCAGTGAGTAGTACCGCAAGGATGAAGCGAATGAATTTGGTCAAAACGGCTTTTAACCGCCGGAATATGATGGTCGTGGCCGCGACGGTTGTTTTGGCAGGCTGCGAGGTTATTCCCAAGGGGCCCGCTCCCACCACTCAGGCGCCTGCCACAACTGTACCGGCGGCTCCGACCCAGGCTCTACCAACTGATGACACACGCCACCGGGTTGCGTTGCTGGTGCCTATGACAGGCCGCAATGGCGGTGTCGGCAATGCGATCGCCAATGCCACCACTATGGCGTTGCTTGACACCAATGCGGCAAATTTGCGCATTACCACTTACAACACGGCTAATGATGCCCGCGCTGCGGCGCGTAAGGCATTGGGAGAGGGTAACAAGCTCATTCTTGGCCCATTGCTGGCCAATAATGTCCCTGCGGTTCTAGCGGAGGCGCGGGCCGCAGATGTGCCGTTGATATCCTATTCCAATGACGTGAGCGTGGCGGGACCAGATGTTTTTGTGATGGGGCATGTTCCGGGCCAATCGATCACGCGCACTGTGACATACGCGCGTAGTAAAGGCTCGCGAAACTTCGCGATTATCGCGCCTGACGGGGATTATGGCGCGAATGCCAAGGCTGCATTGTCAAGCGCGGTAGAGGTATCGGGCGGACAGGTCGTGCGTTCGGAAAGTTACGACCGCGGTAATACCTCGATCGTAAGTGCGGCCCAGCGTCTGCGTTCTGCGGGCGGCTTTGATACGGTATTGATTGCGGATAATGCACGGCTTGCGGCTTTGGCTGCCGGCGAATTGCGTCCGCGCGGATCGGGCACGACGCAATTGATCGGCACAGAATTGCTGAGCGGGGAGTCTTCTGTCACGCGGGCTTCAGCTCTGCGGGGATCGTGGTTTTCAGCTGTGTCTGATGCGCGCTTCAAACGGTTTTCAGACAGCTATACTTCGCGCTTTGGCAGCCAGCCGTTCCGGATTGCGACTCTGGGATATGACAGTGTTCTGCTGACGTTGCGGGTTGCGCGTGATTGGCGTGTGGGGTCGAATTTTCCGGTATCTCAATTGCGCGCGAGTGACGGATTCCTGGGGCTGGACGGGGCGTTCCGTTTCTCCCGAAATGGCGTGGTTGAGCGTGCAATGGAGGTGCGCGAAGTGCGTGACGGGGAAGTGGTTATCGTCGATGCGGCACCGTCCAAGTTCGACGACTGACACGCACGATAGGCGATAAAGCCCAATCGCCGCTTGTAAGCGCGCGAAACACCCGCTTATAGCTGCGCCATGTCAGATGATCTTTTCGACGGTACGCCGGCCTCTAGCGGTAATTATGATTCCTCCTCGATCGAGGTTTTGGAGGGGTTGGAGCCCGTCCGCCGCCGGCCCGGCATGTATATTGGCGGCACGGATGATCGCGCATTGCACCATCTTGCCGCCGAAGTGCTTGATAATGCAATGGACGAGGCGGTTGCGGGGCATGCAACCCGAATTGAGGTCAGTCTGGAAGAAGGTAACCGGCTGAGTATTACTGATAATGGGCGCGGTATTCCGGTAGACGAGCATCCAAAGTTTCCGGGTAAATCCACACTGGAAGTGATCCTGTCCACTCTCCATTCCGGCGGTAAATTTTCCGGCAAAGCCTATGCGACCAGCGGCGGCTTGCATGGAGTAGGCGTCAGCGTGGTCAATGCCCTGTCGAGCGATACCCGGGTCGAAGTGGCCCGCGACCGACAGCTTTACGCACAGAGTTTTGCCAAAGGTCAAACGCTGGGCCCGATTGAGACGCTTGGCCCCACCCCCAACCGGCGCGGCACCACTGTCAGCTTTACCCCGGACACAGAGATTTTTGGTGACCGGCAATTTAAGCCTCACCGGTTGTTCAAGCTCGCCCGTTCGAAAGCCTATCTGTTTGCCGGTGTCGAAATTCGCTGGAAATGCGCGGATAGTCTGGTCAGTGATGATGTCCCGGCCGAGGCAGTGTTTAAATTTCCCGGCGGGTTGGCTGATCATCTTGCGGAGCAACTGGATGGCCGTGAATGCGTTACTTCGCTGCCTTTTGCCGGTACGCAGGAATTTCCCGAAGATGAGAGCGGGCAATCGCAGGGCCGCGTGGAATGGGCCTGTGCATGGCCGCTCTATTCCGAAGGAACAACCAGCTGGTATTGTAATACTGTACCAACGCCAGACGGGGGCACGCATGAACAGGGTCTGCGTGCGGCTCTGGTCAAAGGATTACGGGCTTTTGGGGATCTGACGGGCGCAAAAAAGGCGAAGGATCTGACTGCTGATGATATAATGACCGGCGGCGAAGTGATGCTGTCCGTCTTCATTCGTGACCCGCAATTCCAGTCACAGACCAAAGACCGGTTGACGTCGCTTGAGGCCACGCGGCTAGTTGAAAACGCCGTGCGCGATCATTTCGACCATTTCCTGACCGATAATATGGAGCGCGGCAAGGCTCTGCTCGGTCAGGTTATGGAGCGGATGGATGAGCGTTTGCGGCGCAAGCAAGAGCGCGAGATTAAGCGTAAATCGGCAACGAATGCCAAGAAGCTGCGCCTGCCCGGCAAGCTGACTGATTGTAGCGGCGAAACTGATAAAGAAACCGAACTGTTCATTGTCGAGGGTGATTCAGCGGGTGGCAGCGCCAAGCAAGCGCGCGACCGCAAAACGCAGGCGATCCTGCCGATCCGGGGTAAAATCCTCAATGTTGCCAGCGCGACCAAAGACAAGATCAACGCGAATTCAGAAATTGCCGATCTGGCGCTGGCGCTGGGATGCGGGACCCGCAAAGACTGTAACGCAGACAATCTGCGCTATGACCGCGTGATTATTATGACCGATGCGGATGTGGACGGTGCGCATATCGCGACATTGCTGATGACGTTTTTCTTTCAGGAAATGCCCGACATCGTTCGCAAGGGGCACCTCTTCCTCGCCCAGCCCCCGCTTTATCGCCTGACTGCGGGTAAAGAGAGCCGTTACGCCCGTGACGACGCCCATCGCGCGGAGCTGGAAGCGAGCGTATTCAAAGGAAAAACTGTGGAAGTGGGCCGGTTCAAGGGGCTGGGTGAAATGAACCCTGCACAATTGCGCGAAACCACCATGAACCCCGACACGCGCGGTTTGCTGAGGATCACTCTGCCGGCAGAATTTGAACAGCGCGCGGTGGTGAAGGAACTGGTCGATCAGTTGATGGGCCGCAACCCGGAACACCGTTTCAATTTCATCCAGAACAATGCTGGCGATATGGACCGTGATATGATCGATGCGTGATGGCGCGGGGCGGCGATAACGGCACTGCTATTCAACCGTGGCATTAGTCTGCTTGGTAACAACGCCGCGCCTATAACTCCCGATCACTCACGCCCTCTCAGTATGAATATG
Source organism: Pontixanthobacter sp. (assembly GCF_049682855.1). Taxonomy (NCBI): domain Bacteria; kingdom Pseudomonadati; phylum Pseudomonadota; class Alphaproteobacteria; order Sphingomonadales; family Erythrobacteraceae; genus Pontixanthobacter; species Pontixanthobacter sp. The sequence continues at coordinate 199,309 of NZ_JBAUIK010000016.1, forward strand.
CAAATGTCCCTCCAGCGTCCGGTGCACGGGGCACTTGTCAGCAATTTCGATCAGCTTGGCTTGATCGTCCGCGCTCAAATCGCCCGCCAAACTGATTGTACGATAAATCGCCTGCGCCGCTTCGCTTTCATCCAGCGCGTGGCATAAATCCTCGGCGTGATTGCGTTCGTGGCGCAGAGCGATTGTGGTGCCATCGAATGCCAGCCCTTTGCGGTCTGCGTATATTTTCATCGTCATCGCTGTGCACGTTCCCAGCGCAGCGAGCAGCAGATCGTAAGGCGACGGTCCGCTATCATTCCCGCCATAGGATAGTGGTTCGTCAGCGATAAAGCGGTGCGTATCGGTATGGACTTCGGTACCGAACTTGCCGTGTCCGGTGCGGACTATCACACCCTCGACAGGCTTCAGATCATTACCGCGCGCGGGCAGATAGCGGTCTGCCCAGCTTGCGATTACTCCTGCTGCGAATCGCGCGTCTATATCATCAAGCAAAAGATGATGCGCGCCGTCCAGGCTAACAAAGCTCTTTGGATGCTTCGCCGCCATAAACAATTTGCTCGCATGATCGACGCTAACATACTCATCAGTTGGCGCATGCAGAATCATCAGCGGCACCCGTATGCGCGCCACTTCGTTGAGTAATTTGGCGCTGACGGTCCGGTCAATAAATTCACGGCTGAGTGCGAACGCCCGCCCGCCAATGGTTACATCGCCCTGCCCCTTCTGCTGGATAGCGGCCAAATTACCGCCTATCCTATCCAGCACATGCGCCACATCGGACGGCGCGCCGATGGTGGCTATGGCGGCGATCCGGTCAAAACCCAAATCATCCGCAGCTGCCAGCACGGCCGCGCCGCCCAGGCTGTGCCCGACGAGCAATAGCTTGCCGCCGAACCGCTCCAGCAAGCTCTCCGCAGCAGCAACCAGATCGCCGACATCGGTGGCAAAGCCAGCCCGCCCAAACTCGCCCTCACTGCCGCCAAGACCGGTGAAATCGAACCGCAATGTGGCGATCCCGCATTCTGCCAGCGCGCGCGTCACCGCCACCGCCGCTTTACTCTGTTTTGTGCATGTGAAGCAGTGCGCAAACAGGGCCGCCCCGCGCACAAATCCAGTGGGCATCTCCAGCGATCCGGCAAGCCTGTGCCCGGCGTCAGTGGTAATGGTAAGTGGTTCGGTTGGCATGACAGTTTCCTCTCTACACAGCGCACCTTGCCATGTGCTGGGAATTGGTAAAGGCTGCAAATATCTGATAGAATGTGTTTAAGTTGGTGAAAATGCTCTGCTGCATTTGGCGGAAGAAGGAACATCCCATGATAACACGTATAATGCTGGCCGTTATGGCTATGAGCCTGACTGTGATGGCAGTGCCGGGCTCTGCATTTGCTCAGGAAGCGGAAGACAGCATTTTTGCAAGCCGGGCTGATGATGTGGCGGCTGTGCTGCAGGGCGCAAAAACCGCTGAAAACGTATTTGACGATGCATTTCTGACGCAGGTGCCGCCCGCACAACTGGCACAGCTTACGGCCAGCTTAACTGCCCAATTTGGCGCATTGATTGGCGTAGAACAGGTGGAACCGGCAGGACCGTATGGCGGCAAAGTGGTGTTCCGGTTCGAACGCGCTTTGGGCGTATCGTCCATGACTATACAGTCCTCTGCCCCGCACCGGGTCACCGGATTGCTGATACAGACATTTGATCCGATCGAAGACAGTTTGGCGAAAATCAGCACTGACCTGGACGCATTACCGGGTGATGTCAGCGTGTTCTTCGCGCCTTTGGATCAAACCGCCAGGCCGTTTGTGGCTCGCGATGCGCAAACGCTGTATGCGATTGGTTCAACCTTCAAGCTGTATATTCTATCGGCACTGGCGCGGTCGATCGAAGCTGGTGAGCGGCAATGGTCCGATGTTGCGGTTTTGGACCGGCGATCCTTACCCAGCGGCCAAATGCAGAACTGGCCGGTAAATGCGCCGGTCACATTGCACACGCTGGCGACAATGATGATTTCCATCAGCGATAACACTGCGACCGATATTCTGCTGCACGAACTGGGCCGTGATGCGGTTGAGCGTGAATTGATCGCGAGCGGTCATTCAGACCCCGACCGGACATTGCCGTTTCTTTCAACGCTGGAACTGTTCGCTCTGAAAGGAAGTCCGGCCAATGCGGCAGAGTATCTGGCCGCAGATCAGTCTAGTAAGCGCCGTATATTGGCAGATTTTGAGGATGCTGTGAAAGGTGATCCCGGCGCGATCACTCCGCCGCGTTTTACAGAACCGACAGCCATCGACACGCTTGAATGGTTTGCCAGTGGGCGTGATTTGAGGCGGCTTTTGCGGCGCATTGTTGCCTTGGATGATCCCACCGCGCGCGACATACTGACCGTTACCAAATCGCTGCCGCAAATGCGCATCGATGAATGGGATTATGTCGGATATAAGGGCGGATCGGAACCCGGCGTTTTCAATCTGACATGGTTGCTGCGCGATAAGGGCGGTGAATGGCATGTGCTGACGCTGAGCTGGAACAACAAACAGGAAGACGTCGATAAAACGGCTCTGTCATTGCTGGCCAGCCGCATGATCGCTTTGGCCTCCTGAACGGCTGTTTCATACGCATCCATGCTTGCCCTTTGACGGCGGCGACTTTAACGCCCGCGTGAAGAGACACTCAGCACAGGATATTTCATGACTGACACCAAGATGGGCAGCTTTGGCGGCACTGACGATTACATCGCAACCGATGATTTGAAAGTGGCGGTTGATGCAGCGGTCACTTTACGCCGCCCGCTGCTGGTGAAAGGGGAACCGGGTACCGGTAAAACCGTGCTCGCACACGAAATCGCCAAGGCTGTCGGTGCGCCGCTGATCGAATGGAACGTTAAATCCACCACCAAAGCCCAGCAAGGTCTGTATGAATATGACGCACTGGCACGGCTGCGCGATGGACAGCTGGGCGAAGAGCGGGTTCATGATATCCGTAATTACATCAAGAAGGGGAAATTGTGGGAAGCCTTCACTTCGCCCGAATTGCCGGTGCTGCTGATTGATGAAATCGACAAAGCCGATATCGAATTTCCGAACGATCTGCTACAGGAACTCGACCGGATGAGCTTCGATGTCTATGAGACGCAGGAGCGGATTGCTGCGCAGGAGCGCCCCATCGTCGTCATCACGTCGAATAATGAAAAAGAACTGCCCGACGCGTTTTTGCGCCGCTGTTTTTTCCACTACATCAAATTCCCCGACCGCGAGACGATGCGGTCGATCATCGAAGTACATTACCCCGGGATCCAAAAAACTCTCGTCAGCAAAGCGATGGAGATGTTCTACGAAATCCGGGAGGTTCCTGGTTTGAAGAAAAAGCCCAGCACATCCGAACTGCTCGATTGGCTAAAATTGCTGCTGAACGAAGATATGCCACTGGACGTTCTGCAAAGTCAGGACCCATCCAAAGCCATCCCGCCGCTGCACGGCGCGTTGCTCAAGAACGAGCAGGACATTATGCTGTTTGAACGCCTGGCCTTTATGTCACGGCGCAATCCGGGGTGATCTGCACGATGCATAGCCGCCTGCGGCGTGCTTCTGCCATCATGGCGATCCTTTACGGCGTAGGTCTTTCTGGTTTTGAAACGCTGATCAATTGGGGCCAGTGGCAATGGTGGCCCTGGTGGCTGGTGGACTATGTCGCCGCCGCGATACTGATCGCAGGTGGTATCGCTAGCCTACGCAATGGCGCCGTAGGTCCAGCCCTTTTATTCACCGGTTGGGGTTTCGCACTCGGCATGATGTGGATGTCTTTAGCGGGCAACATTGCCCAGGGCACCGCCCCCGACCGGGCTGCACGTGTAGCCGGTTTGTATGTCGCTCTGATATGCGCCAGTATGGCATATTGTTTTGCAGGCTTATGTCTCAGTTTGGCAGCCTATCGGCATCAAAGCCAGAACCAGCCTTAGTCGTCAAACACATAGCCCACCTCAAAATCACCCCAGCGGCGGCCGCTAATATATAGCGGCACATAAACGTTGCGGACTACGACATAGTCGGTGCCGTCGCCTTCCTGCCGGTATACCGCCATCATGTAGGGGGCATTGCTACGCTTGGCCTTCTGATCGGTGGCATCAAGCAGGATACGGCCGTTGCGGCAATATTGCGTGTCATGTGCCAAATTGCCGTTGGGTTGGCGTGACCGGTCTGACACATGGGTGGGCAGGAAACCGTTCATATCAGCCTGCGAGCACATTTTAATTGGTCCGCCCTGCTGCGATACGTGATCCAGAACCGGCCGCCAATGGGCGTCGGCCCAATCGCTCAAGGCTGTGCGGAAGCGCGGCGGATTGCTGCCCTCTACCGGAACATAGTTCTGGTCAAACAGCGCATTGATATCCAGCGTACCGCCTTCAATCGCCTGCTCGGCCTTGGCGGCGATTTCTTTGGCGAAGGTCTGTGCTTGCTCGACCAGCATGGAATCGCGCGGTGACAGGCCAGCCTTGACGATATCATCAAACATCTGGCTGGCGGTCAGCTCCAATCCGGCCATCCGTGTGTGCGCTTTCTGTAATTTGCCTTCATTGTCGACAGCTGCATGATCAAATATATCCAGCACATCCTGAACTTTGAGCACGTGTCCGCTGATAGTGCCGGTTGCGCGCGCGATCTGGTCGTTCTGGCGATCCACCTCTTCCACCAGATCGGCCACGCTGTCGATTGTCTGTTCGATCTGCGCGACCGAGGCTTTCGCGTGTTTACTGGCGGCTGCGCCGCTTTCGATCTTGGCGATCACCGTTTCCGCTTCGCCGCCCAGAGTATCTATGGTGCGGCTAATTTCCTCGGTGGCGCGGCGCGTCGCGCCAGCCAGGCTTTTCACTTCATTCGCGACCACTGCGAATGTCCGCCCGGCATCGCCTGCGCGCATCGCTTCGATCATTGCGTTCAGCGAGAGGATGTTGGTCGTCTCGGCAATCTGGTCAATATCTTGTGAACAGCGGCGGACTTGCTCCATCGCGGCAGCAAAGCCGGTGACATGCTGGGTGAGCGTTTCGACCAATTCCAGCAGGTCAGAAATCTGGCCGAGAGAGGATTGTATCAAATGTGTGCCCTGCCCCAACCGCTCCATCGCGCGTTCGGACAATAGACGCGCTTCATCGCTGGCTTCGGATACTTTTCGCTGGTCAGCCTCCAGCTCCGCGACTGTGCCTTGAAGCGCGGAATGTTCTGCCCGCAGCCGCTCCGATGAGGTAATGACTGCCTCGACGATTCCCGCGACATCGGCGCAGCCAACGGTCACTTCACCGCAGCTTTCTGAAATCGTGTCGATGCTCTGGCTTTCATCCAGATCGAACTCTGTACGCTTCATCGTCTGTTTAGCCCCATAATGTTTGGGTTTCACCTAGCTCGGATATGGTTATTTTTGCCTTAAGACCGGCGAATATGCGGCTGCTGCGGAAACTGGCTGGCATCGCCGAGCCAACATGGTAAGAATGGCCGATGTTTTTTGATTTTGTAGAAGAGCTTCGCAGCGCCGGTATACAGGCATCTTTCAAAGAGCATTTGACACTGCTTGAGGCGCTTGACCGTGATGTGATTGAGCAGACGCCGGAGGCGTTCTATTATTTGAGCCGTGCGACATTTGTGAAGGATGAAGGCTTGCTCGACCGGTTCGATCAGGTGTTCAACAAAACTTTCAAAGGTATCCTGTCTGATTATGGACAGGATCAGGTCGATATTCCCGAAGAATGGCTGAAAGCCGTCGCGGAGAAGTTCCTCACGCCCGAAGAAATGGCCGAAATTGAAGCCTTGGGTGACTGGGACGAGATCATGGACACCCTCAAGAAACGTCTTGAGGAGCAAGAGAAGCGGCACGAAGGCGGCAATAAATGGATCGGCACAGGCGGCACCAGCCCGTTCGGCCATTCGGGCTATAACCCCGAAGGCGTCCGGATCGGCGGCGAAAGCAAGCATAAAAAAGCAGTGAAAGTCTGGGAGAAGCGCGAGTTTCAAAATCTAGACAACACCAAGGAACTCGGCACCCGCAATATCAAGATGGCGCTGCGCCGCCTGCGCCGGTTCGCCCGTGAAGGCAATGCGGACGAGCTTGATCTGGATGCAACGATCGAGGGTACAGCCAAACAAGGATGGCTCGACATACGCATGCGGCCCGAACGGCATAATGCGGTGAAATTGCTACTATTCCTTGACGTTGGCGGATCGATGGATCCGTTCATCAAAATGGTCGAAGAATTGTTCAGTGCGGCCAATAGCGAGTTCAAAAACCTCGAATTCTTCTACTTCCATAACTGCCTGTATGAAGGCGTGTGGAAAGACAATAAACGCCGCTGGCAGGAACGCACCAACACATGGGATATCCTCCACAAATACGGCCATGATTACAAAGTGATCTTCGTCGGCGATGCCGCGATGAGCCCGTATGAAATCACCCATCAGGGCGGCAGCGTGGAGCATATGAACGAAGAAGCGGGCGCAATGTGGATGCGCCGCGTTACCAACACCTATCCCGCGACAGTGTGGATCAATCCGGTGCCCGAGAAGCAATGGAATTACTCACAAAGCACCAAAATCATCAAAGAACTGGTCAATGACCGGATGTATCCACTGACGCTGGACGGGCTGGATGATGCAATGCGGGAATTGACTAGGAAGAGTGGGTGATTTGGCGCAAGTATGCTAAAGGGCTAAGCTTAGAAGCCATTATTATGACGATATTAGGCTTCCGGTTCAGCTCCATTGATCAGGCTTACCCGCAAGCACCCATTCATGCATCGCCTCAATAACATGAACGGTGGGGTAGTCTAAAATGTCATCGTCGGAAGCTCCGCGTGATAGTTCTCGTTCCCAATACCACTCTTGGAATGTCACGTAGTTGCCTTGAATTTTTGCAGGACCAATTGGATCGGCATTTGCTTGTCTGACAAGCCAGTTTCTCACTATACGAACGGCTTTGATATGATCACCAGCATGTGCTTCGATATCCCAACCGGCGATATCTGACAGGCTCTTCTGATAATCGTAGCGAGTTTCTTCAAGAATGAGGATGGTTTTCCTAATCGCTTCGCCTGCTCCAAATCGAGCGCAAGCATGGTCAATACCCAATTCGAAAGGCATGTTTAAGCGAGCATATTCGCCTATCTTCTTGGCTTTGCAGCGACTGAGATCATGGATTCCATATTTCGAGCCTTCTATTAATTCAACAATACGTTCGAGCCTGTTTGCTGAATTGTCCGAGTTTTCAGGTGCTAGTCTGGGATAAAACCCTAAATCGACGATACAGAATGCGATAGCTTGAAGAAGAGGCGAAAACCTTTCGTCAAAGGGACAGTTAACGAAGACTGATCGCTCAAATGGAGGCACTTCAGTTACCCTTTAGGAGGGTAAGGGTCATTACCGTAAGAGTTTCTCTCACGAATACGGCCGTCTCGACCATGAATATAAAGCTCAGTTTTCTGGTTACGTGCGATGCGAGTTGCTGTCTCAATGGCTTCTTTCTGAGTACCATGAGTGCTCGAAGCTCTGGGAGACCCAGCTTTCCTTACCTTCCAGCCATTGGAAGATGGAACAACATGTTGGCCTTTTTTTGACATTACGCAGTCCTTTCGCTGGTTAGATCATACATTAAATTGATAAAAATTTCGAATAATTCTCATCAAAAATTATCACATTAAAAGTTTGTTCAATGTTATAAAAATATCGTTTTGTATATAATCAAAGGATAATACATTTTCAAATAATCTACATGTTGCGTTTAATAGAGCAAGTACGGTGTATGTTTAGACCAGCTCGCCTCATCCTTACTCGCCAACACCTCCAAATCACCAGCCTCAGCCGCCGCATCATCAACCCATTGGCGCAACCCCGGCCCGCCATTGATCACGTCGATTGCCAGCACATCTTTGGTGTATTCATATTTGAAATCTAACCCCCGCCATAGTTCGTAATTGGGATAGAGGTTGCGGATCGCTTTGAAGGCGAGTGCTTGCAACCGCCACGGTGTGAATTTTGCATGATCATAATGCGGCCCCTCGGCGTGGATCATGAGCGCGCTGCATAGCTCTCCGGCATGTTTGTGGAAGGTTGGTTCGAAATAGCATTCGCGCAATATGCAGCCCTCCATCCATTGCGGAGCAAAGCGGTGCATTTCTGTGAGAACCGCCTTTGCATCGATGTCGGGCGCGCCGAACAGGACCTCGAGCGGGCGTGTGGTGCCTCTGCCCTCGCTCACAGTAGCGCCTTCGATCATCACCGTTCCGGCATAGGCGCGGGCCATATTGACGCTGGCGGCATTGGGGCTGGGATTGATCCAGATGCGGTCCTGCGGCCAGCCGTAGCCCGGGCCTTCTGGCTGCCAGCCTTCCATAGCGATGACACGGTATTCTACATCGAGTTTGAAATGGTCGATAAACCAATGGCCCATCTCGCCCAGCGTCAGCCCGTGCCGCATCGGCATTGGCCCCGAGCCAACAAAGCTCTCATATCCGGGCAGCAGGATAGTCCCCTCTACTGGACGGCCAGCGGGGTTGGGCCGGTCGAGCACCCACACTTCTTTGCCGCGTTTGGCGGCTTCTTCCAGCAGATAGAGCAGCGTGGTGACAAAGGTGTAAATCCGGCAGCCAAGGTCCTGCAGGTCAAACAGAAATACGTCTGCGCTCGACATCATCTGGCCAGTCGGACGGCGTACTTCACCGTACAGGCTGAACACAGGAATGCCGTAGACCGGATCGATCTCGTCCGGGGTCTCCACCATATTGTCCTGCTTATCCCCTTTCAGTCCGTGCTGCGGCCCGAATGCGGAAGTGACATTTACCCCCGCCCCGATCAGTGCATCGAGCGAATGGGTCAGATCCGCCGTAACCGAGGCGGGGTGCGCGACAAGTGCGACGCGTTTTCCCTCCAGCGGTTTGCGCAGATTGGGATCTGCCAGCAGGCGGTCAATACCGAACTGAACGCTCATTTGATGTTCTCCAGATGAAGTGCACGGCACACTTCGCTGTGAAATTCCGGCTTGCCCGTATCAAAGGCGAGCGCCCAGAATTGAATATGCCCTCCTACATCCTCGACAATGGCATTGAGAGCGATCTTTGCAGGTAATGGTAAGCTTGACGCTATGCTGGCTTCCAACTGCAACTGGTCTGCATCATGCGCACAGGCGACCGATATCGCCTGCACCGGAGCATCGCGGCTGTTGAGGCGGAAATCGTCAAAATCATAACAGGCCCAGCGGCTTGACGGGGACAGATTGAATTCGCGGTAATACTGCCCGCCATCGGGCTGCCAGAAAATCTCAAAGCAGGTCGTCTTCCACAGATTATCCATTCGCTCGCTGGGCGCGTGAACAGGTATTTTGATTTTCGAGATATCGCCATCGAGGCGGAAGCGGGCTTTGCAGCCCTGCTGTGTTGCTTCGATATTGCCGCTGACGCTGCGAATGGGGCCAGCGGAGCAATCGGGATGGAGGATTAATGTTTGCATATATCCGCCTATTGCCTAACCCAAAAGCACCTGCAACCCACTTACGAGGGGCACATTTGATTGCTAAGGCTCGCGGGCAAATCACAGGGTATATATGACCAGCTACACATCCGAACTTCTGCGCGTTCTCGACGAGCGCGGCTATATCCACCAGATGACCGATGCGTCAGCCTTGGACGCACTGGCCGCAAGGCAGATTGTGCCGGGCTATATTGGATTTGATGCCACCGCGCCTTCGCTGCATATTGGCAGCTTGGTACAGATCATGTTGCTGCGCCGGTTGCAGCAGGCCGGGCATAAACCGGTCGTTGTGATGGGCGGCGGCACCACGCGGATCGGCGATCCGACCGGGCGCGATGAAAGCCGCAAGATGCTGACAGATGATGTGATCGAGGCGAATATCGCTTCCATCCGCAAAGCCTTTGAGCAGCTGCTGGTGTTTGGTGACGGCCCAACAGATGCGGTGATGGTCAATAATCATGACTGGCTCGGTTCGCTTGGCTATATCGAATTGCTACAGAAAGTGGGGACGCATTTCACTGTCAACCGAATGCTGAGCTTCGATTCGGTCAAACTACGGCTCGACCGCGAACAGCCAATGACCTTCCTCGAATTTAATTATATGATTCTGCAGGGGTATGATTTTCGCCATCTTGCGCAGGTAATGGGTGTCCGCCTGCAAATGGGCGGCAGCGATCAATGGGGCAATATTATCAACGGCGTGGAACTTGGCCGCCGGATGGACGGGACGGAGCTGTTTGGTGTCACCACCCCGCTACTGACCACTGCCGATGGCGGAAAAATGGGCAAGACGGCCTCGGGTGCTGTATGGCTGAATGAAGATCAGTTGCCGGCCTATGATTTCTGGCAATATTGGCGCAATTGTGATGACCGGGATATCGGCCGTTTTCTGCGCCTGTTCACGGATCTGTCTCTTGCCGAGATTGCCAAGATGGAGGCGCTGGAGGGCAGCGAGATCAATGACGCAAAAGTCATCCTTGCCAATGAAGTGACCAGGCTCGTCCGGGGCGAGGATGCTGCTCGTTCGGCAGAGGCGACCGCCGCCGAAACATTTGCAGGCGGCGGTTCGGGGGCGGATCTGCCAACCTTATCAGTCGGCGCAGAGGGCATGAGGATCGGCGCGGCGCTGACTGCAATTGGGTTTGCTGCATCGGGCGGTGAGGCCAAGCGCAAGCTGGCGGAAGGCGCGGTCAAGCTTGATGAGGAAGTGATCGCTGATGCTGGATACCTGATAATGGCGAGCGAAGGCGAAACAAAAAAGATCAGCCTGGGTAAGAAAAAACATGCGATAATAACGCTGTAATCCGCAGAAATGCGTGAGCTGTACCAGATTGAGACAACAAAACTTTACAAAATATCAGGCTTTATAGCGCATTAGGGCTCTTCCACGCGATCAAGGAGGGTCATCGGCCAATGGGTGTCGGAGCACAACTGTCAGTCACGGATCTGCGGCGCGGAGCGCGGCATCCGGTTGACCATCCTGTGATCGCAGAACATGCGCAGCGCGGCGATATCAAACTGACAATTACCAATTTGTCTGCGCACGGCTTCATGGTTGATGAAGGGCCAAAAATGTCGCGCGGTGACCGCGTGGTTATTCGCTTGCCGATTATCGGCCGGATCGAAGCCTATGTCATCTGGACCCGCGAGCCACGTATCGGCTTTCAGTTTGAGCGAATTATCCGCTTCGACGAATTCATCAATGTCATTGACACCATCCAACCCAATCCTCGGCTGCGCAAAAGCCGGTAATTCGCACGCTCTCGAACTGATTGCTTGGCACCGGTAATTTCCTCTGCCAGTGCCACCGGGTGAGCCAACCGCCCCACCCATTTCGCATCCATAATTTCCGCGCCTATTGGGTATCGCGCCTGTGCATGACATTGGCGCAGTATGGCATGCTGCTGATTATTGGCTGGCAAACCTATAATATCGCACGCGACAGCGGCTTGAGTGTGGCGGCATCATCCGGCCAATTGGCACTGATTGGCCTGTTGCAATTTTTGCCGCTATTCATTTTGACGCCTTTTTCCGGGCTGGCGGCGGACATGTTCAATCGCCGCACCGTCGCGCGGCTGACAGTCGCTTTGCAGATGGCCTGTGCGGCATTGCTGGCATGGCTGACATGGAGTGATCAAATCACCCATACAGGCCTGTTTGGTGTGGCAATTCTACTCGGAATTGCGCGGGCGTTTGCAGGGCCTGCGCTATCAGCACTCGCCCCCAATCTCGTGCCCAAGGCCAGTCTGCCGCAAGCCATCGCCTTATCGTCGATCGCATGGCAGACGGGTATGATCGCGGGGCCTGCTATGGGGGGCTATTTTTATGCTTGGGTGCCTGCCCTTCCCTACGCTGCATCATTCGGGCTGTTTGCGATATCGCTGGCTGCACTGACCACAATAGGCGATGTTCCGCGCAGCGTTACCCAGGCGGCGAGACGTCCCATCGGCCAGATTTTGGACGGTCTGCAATACGTCGTGCGTAACAAAATGGTGCTGGGCGCCATTACGCTTGATCTGTTTGCAGTGTTTCTGGCGGGAGCGACTGCGCTGTTTCCGGTCTATGCGCGCGATATTCTGGAAGTCGGCGAGCAGGGTCTGGCCCAGCTGGCGATGGCCCCTGCAATCGGTGCGGTTATTACAGCTGCGTTCTTCTCGTTTTTTCCGATCAGAACCCGTGTCGGGCCTAAAATGCTCGTCGCTGTGGCGGTCTTCGGGGTCGCCACAATCATCTTTGGCATGTCTACTTACATGCCGTTGTCGCTCGTGATGCTGTTTATTGTTGGCGCGGCAGATATGTTCTCCGTCTATATCCGGCAGTCCCTCATTCAATTACACACGCCCGATGATAAACGCGGCCGCGTATCTTCTGTATCAATGATGACGATCTCCGCCTCCAACGAATTTGGGGATTTTTTCTCGGGCACCCTCGCATATTTCATCGGTCCCGTTCTGGCGGTTGTGCTTGGCGGTGCTGGCGCGATCATCACCGTTGCTGTCTGGAGCCAGCTATTTCCTGTGCTGCGGACGACGCGCACCTTTGATCCGCCTGAAGAGTTCCTAGATAGTGACCAAGAAAGATTGTCTTCAGGAGAGAAAAGATGAAAGCCGATTCCGTCCTCGCCACCATTGGCAACACCCCGCATATCCGGCTTGCACGCATGTTCCCGGATTATGAGGTGTGGGTGAAGTCTGAACGCGACAATCCCGGCGGTTCGATCAAGGACCGGATCGCTTTGGCAATGGTTGAGGCTGCGGAGGAGGCAGGCGAGCTGAAGCCGGGCGGCACCATTATCGAACCGACCAGCGGCAATACCGGTATTGGGCTTGCGATGGTCGCGGCAGTCAAGGGCTATAAGCTGGTTCTGGTCATGCCAGAATCTATGTCGCTAGAACGGCGCCGACTGATGCTCGCCTATGGTGCGACATTTGATCTCACTGACAAAGCGAAAGGCATGAAGGGCGCAATCGAACGCGCGACAGAGCTGGTGTCGCAAACAGATGGCGCATGGATGCCTGCGCAGTTTGACAATCCCGCAAATGTTGCGGTGCACATCCGCACCAGCGCGCAAGAGATCCTGACCGATTTTGCCGATGAACCGATTGATGTGATGATTACCGGTGTCGGAACGGGCGGGCATCTGACCGGCTGCGCAGAAGAATTAAAACGACACTGGGCAAATATGAAAGCCTATGCGGTGGAGCCTGAGCAGTCCCCCGTCATCAGCGGCGGGCAACCGGGCCCCCACCCGATTCAGGGTATCGGCGCAGGCTTCATCCCCGGTAACCTTCACACGCAAGCGATTGACGGCGCCATCCCCGTTGACGCCGACGCAGCCAAAGACATGGCTCGCCGCTGCGCGGCTGAGGAAGGCTTGCTCGTCGGCATTTCCAGCGGCGCAACTCTGGCCGCGATTGCAAAAAAGCTGCCGGAGCTTCCCTCAGGTTCGCGGGTGCTGGGCTTTAATTATGATACAGGTGAACGGTATTTGAGCGTACCGGATTTCTTACCGGAAGCATAAAGCGAACGTATCTGCGCTCTAGAAACGCAGAAAATCAACCCTTTATGCCGAAAAAAGAAAGCCCCGGTTTTCACCGGGGCTTTTCAATTTCAGAAGTTAAGCGAATTAACGCCGGCCGAACAGCTCCATGAAATAGTCCCACATAACGATCTCCTTTGTAAACGCAAAATCTCTGCGCTAAATACATCGTTAACATATATTAAGGATATTGCAAGGGCTGCTAAGCGGCAATACGTCCTCGATAGATTTTCCCGAGCAATTCCCGGATCGGTATTGCGCCCGAATAGAGAAATCCCTGTGCCCGCTTGCATCCCAAGGATGCCAGCATGTCGGCTACCTCTTTGGTTTCCACACCCTCTGCGATAACGGTTCGGTTTAGAGCTGCCGCCAGATTGATGGTCGCAATCACCACTGCCTTGTCATCGGCCGACTGGTTCATATTTGTGACAAATTGACGGTCAATTTTGATTTCCGAACTTGGAATACGTCTGAGATAATCAAGATTAGATTGACCGGTCCCAAAATCATCAATCGACAATTCTACATTCATCGAATGTAATTGAGACAGAGTCTCTGCCGCTCTGCTGGCATCGAGCGGCGCGGTTTCAGTAATCTCAAGCATTAGATTCCCCGCTGGAAAACCGCTCCTGCGTAGCTGTGCTTTGAGCTTTGAGACAAACGTATCGTCAGAAAGAGATTTCGCCGATATATTAACCGAAAGTTTGAAATAGGGGTTCAATTCGATAGCGGCACACGCCTCTCCAAGCGCGATCTCCAAAACGCATTCTGTCAGCTTTGCGATCCGTCCATGCTGCTCTGCAAGCCTGATGATCTTTTGCGCCGGCACTTTGCCAAAATCAGAATGTGTCCAGCGCAGAAGAGCTTCGGCGCCAAATATGGCGCCATTGGCTATCATCACTTTGGGCTGATAGCCAAGCACGATGGTATGCTGTTCTATGGCGCGATCAAGATCTGACAGCAATTCGGTTTGCTCATTGCGTGCAGAAAGATAATGGCTGTCAGCCACTTTGACCGCTGACTGCGTCTCAGCGGCATCTTCCGCGCATTGAATGGCATTCTGGATACGGTCATTGGCAGAGATATCGTGATTGGTATCGCAGCCGACCGCTACGGAAAAATTCACGCTCTGACCTTTAATAAGTATTCCGCTTTGGAAGATAGCCTGAATTCCCATTAAGTGGTCCGCAATTTCGTCAGGTCCGACTTTAGGTTTAAGCCAGATAATTGTATTATTTTCAAAAGCGAGCCGCGAAGTATCTTCAGACGCTTCAATCCGATCTGCCACAAACTCAATTATTTCGTTGGATTTTAATGGCGCCAATGAAGAACATAAACTGTTAAGGTTCCGCATTTTCAGGGCAAAGATATCTTTCTCTTTCAAGCCATTCGATTGTGTCAAAAGCGCAGATACCCTTAAATAGCTGGTGTCATCGGAAAAATGCTTGCGAGAAACACGCCCCAGCAACCCATATCCAATTAGCATGCCAAGAACACCAGGCATGATATCGATGTTGATTCCAGCACTATCAAGGGGCAGTGGAAGCACGACGACAAACAACATTGTGGCCCAAAAAGCTTGTCGGGAGGGCTTCCGACGCCCCGACTGTATGCCGATGAGTAACAGGATCAGACAGGCCGTTGGCCCCCATCCCAAATCTATTGGACGTCTTTCAGATAGAGTATGTGCTCCCAACACGTGAAAATAAGCGCCAGAAATTCGTTTGCCGAAGGGAAGGCTTTTAAAATCGTCAGAGCCGAGATACGTATCGGTGATAATAAAGCTTTTGCCCGCAATATCTGTTCGGGACATACGATAATTCAAGATATCAATGAAGCTGGTGGTTGGTATCTGTTCCACGTCGAAAGCAAAATCGGGACGATAAACGATTGCGGGGCCATCATAATCTGCAAGAAACGATGAAATTGAAGGGATATTTTGATCCCAAATAGCCGTTTCTGTCGGAAAACTAACCGATAGGCTTAATGGGCTGGATTTGCCTACCATAGACGCTAGATTTGCATGAGGACGTAAATTGGAATTGGGGATAAGAGCATCGTGCTGCTGCAGACCATTATCTATGGGTGGCGCAGCGCCCAAACGTACTTTTGAGCCATGTCTGGCAAGCGCGTCAGCAAAGATCATATCGTCCGCGATGTCTGATGGGTCAGCATAGGCGCGATCAAACACTATCGACTTTGCGCCATTGGCGAACAGGATATCAATCAGATCTGCGTTTTGAGCGCGCTTCGGTTCGCTGAGGCCCAATTCGCGCAATGTTCGGTCGTCGATCTCGACCAGCACAATATCCTGAGGCGGCGCCTTTTCCCGCAGTTCGGCCCGCACTGCACGGTAAGCGTCCTCAGCTGGCAATGGCAGTTCGATCAAACCGATAACGAGAGTCAGAATTGCGGTCACGACAAGGGCGATCTTGCGCTGCCGTGCACCGCTTACTTCGCGGCCACGACTCGGTAGTCTTCCAGCATGTTCGGGCTGGGTGTTCCCTTTGATCAGAGACCTTAAAAGTTCAAAAGCGCGCAATCACAGCTCGTCTAATGGTTGGACATTTTACATCCCTAGCTGATCGTTGCTAATAATTGGTAACCATATCCATCAGGATTTTTGCCGCAGGACGTCCGAACACCATAATGCGCGCTGTGCGGCCCAGTGTAAGACGGGATATCGGGCATAAATCGGTACCGTTGAGTACCGGTATACCCACGCCCGCTGACCGCGCTATCCTTGCATCGCGTCATTGCATGATCGTTATAAAAAACGGGTCGCCGGCCTTACCGACACCCCGCAGATGCACTTTATCATCCAAAATACGGCGTGCCGCATAAACCCTGTATCAGGCGGCGGTTAGAAAAGCTTCTTCACCCAGCGCCATCATGCTGTCGCAACCGGTTTCAATCTTGCGCCGCAGCGATCCGCAATCAGGCAGGAAGCGGTCACCAAAATAGCGTGCTGTGGCAATCTTGTTTTGATAGAATGCTGCGTCATCGGTTCCGGCATCCAGTTTTGCCTGCGCCACCGTTGCCATGCGCAGCCACATTAGCCCGAGCGAAACATTGCCCATGATGTGCATGTAATGATGCGCACCAGCGCCCAGGTGATCCGGGTTCGCCATGGCATTTTGCATGAACCACATAGTGGCGGCTTTCTGCTCACCGAGCGCCTTTTCGAGTTTCTCGGCAAATGGCGCAATTGTTTCAATATCCTTGGCGGCGACTATTTCTTCATCGACGGTGGCAAAGAAGGTCTGAATAGCCGCACCGCCATTCTGGGCGAGCTTACGGCCGCAAAGGTCCATTGCCTGCACACCGTTGGTACCTTCATAGATCATCGCGATGCGGCTATCGCGCACAAATTGCTCCATCCCCCATTCCTGAATATAACCATGCCCACCAAAGACCTGCTGCATGTTGGTTGCAACATCATATCCCTTATCAGTGCCGTAGCCTTTGATCACAGGCGTCAGCAGGCTGATGATCTGGTCCGCTTTCTCGCGATCTTCCTCGGTTGCGCCTTTATGCGTCAGGTCGACCTGCAACGCCCCCCACAATGCCAGCGCGCGCATTCCCTCGACATAGGCTTTGGCATCCATCAGCATCCGGCGCACATCTGCGTGGACGAAAATGGGGTCGGCGGGTGCCTCCGGCTCAGCTGGACCGCTAAGAGCACGGCCCTGACGGCGGTCCAGAGCATAAGCGACAGCGTTCTGATACGCGACCTCTGCCTGGGCATAGCCCTGTATCCCGACACCGAGCCGCGCGGCATTCATCATGATAAACATCGCGGCGAGGCCTTTATTTTCCTCACCAACCATCCAGCCTTTCGCGCTGTCATAATTCATGACGCAGGTCGAATTGCCGTGGATGCCCATCTTTTCTTCAATGGAACCGCATTGCAGCGTGTTGCGCTCACCCAGCGAACCGTCTTCATTTACGATGAATTTCGGTACGACAAAAAGCGAGATACCTTTGGAGCTGTTTGGTGCGCCGGGCGTCTTGGCGAGTACCAGATGGATGATGTTTTCCGCCATATCATGCTCGCCAGCGGAGATGAAAATTTTGGTACCAGTAATGGCGTAGGAACCGTCAGACTGCGGTTCGGCCTTGGTGCGGATCATACCAAGATCAGTGCCGCAATGCGGCTCTGTCAGATTCATGGTTCCGGTCCACTCATTGGCGATCATCTTGTGCAGATATTTTTCCTTCTGCTCGTCAGATCCCTTGGCGGTCAGTGCCGCAATCGCACCGCCGGTCAGGCCGGGATACATGGCAAAGGCCTGGTTTGCGGTGCCGACGAATTCCTCAACCACAAAGCCCAGGACGTGCGGCATACCCTGGCCACCGAATTCCTCTGGTTGTGCAATCGTTCCCCAGCCGGATTCTCGGTATTGTTCAAACGCTTCCTTAAAACCGGTCGGCGTTGTCACGCTGCCGTCATCGTGACGGGTGCAGCCTTCTTTGTCACCGATCTGATTGAGCGGCGCGAGCACTTCTGAACAAAACTTTCCAGCTTCGTTAACAACAGTGTCAATCATATCGGGCGTCGCATTTTCAAACCCGGGCAGATTGTTGTAGCTCGCCAGATCGAGAACTTCGTTAACGACAAAGCGCGTATCGCGCGTTGGTGCAGTGTAAGTAGGCATAATGTGTTCCTTTAGGTGATCAGCCTTTTCGGCTGTCGAGATCCAAATCTATGATGTCATCAATGAAGGCGGTCAGCTCTTTTATTGATGAGTCTATATCCGCACGTTGACGCCTTAGCTTTGCCACGTGATTGCGGCACTTCTCCACTGTCACACGGCGCTGTTCGACCCGGCCATCGCCGAGGTCATAGAGATCAATCATTTCACGGATTTCGACGAGGCTGAAGCCGACATTCTTTGCCCGCATGATCCAGGCCAGACGTGCTCTGTCCCGTTTTGAATATACTCGGGTAAGTCCCATGCGTTTGGGAGCGACCAGGCCTTCATCTTCGTAAAACCGAAGAGCACGGGCGGTGCAATCAAACTCTGTTGTCAGATCCGAAATGCTATATTGTTCGCGATCGAATTTGTCCGGACGTTCCAAATGCGCCCCGGCATGGGCTTCGCGGGCTGGCTTTTGGTCAGTATGCGTTGTCATGTCGCAATGGTAGCTACCCTTTACGTAAACGTCAAGCTGGCAATCTTTCAAGTCGTCCATCGCCAAGTCGCCGATAGAAACACGATTTCTCGCCGGTATGGCAGGTCGGCCCGGCGGGCTTGCACCGCAGTACCAAAGCGTCTTGATCACAATCAGTCAGTATTTCGCGCACTGCCAACACATGTCCCGAACTTTCACCCTTTCGCCACTGTTTTTTCCGTGACCGGGAATAAAAATGCGCAAAACCGGTCTCAATGGTACTGGCCACAGCCTCCGCATTCATAAATGCAACCATCAACACTGCATTGCTGTCATAATCCGTGACCACGGCTGTCAGCAGGCCGTGGGCATCGTATTTCGGCAGAAATTCTGTGCCGTGCTCTGGGGTAGACGATACGTTGGACTGGGTCATTACATCTGGCTTTCGCTAAGGGCCTGTTTAAACCCGATAGGCGGTGCAGTGCGGTTAACGCTATGTTGCACGATAACCACAGATATGGGTCAAAACATGTAATGCTGCAAGTTGGCTCTTTTACACCGAAGCAACCAGTGGAATGAGAGGCGCTCTTGAATACCGGTGCCGCAGAGTGCCAGGTTCAGGGGGTCAGGACGCAGCCTGTTTTTGAATGTGGCGCGCCTGTTGAACGATGAGGGATTGGATTGTGATGGCCATCAAGGGGGTTGGCCATCGGCGCTGCAAGGCACGTCCAGACATATTCGTCACGTGGCGCCCGAGGCCTTAGGCCTCGGGCGTTTTCGTTTCCGGCATAGCAGTATTCTGACCTCGCGCTTCATCGAGCACTCGTGAGAAACACGCGATTTTCACAGTCTTTGCGCCGCCTCGCTTAAGGGCTTTGACACAGGCATCGCTGGTGGCGCCGCTGGTTAAAACATCATCCACGAGAATGACTTGCGCCGCCTTCATGACGTCACTCTTGCGCGGATGAAGACGGATCGACCCTGATAACATGCGCTCTCTGCCTTTTCGCCCTAGACCGCCAAGCGGCTGAGTCCGCCGTGTCCTTCGTAGCCCATCGACCAGTAATGTCTGCCCGGTGGCCTTGGCAATGTGCTCCGCCAGCAATGCGGCCTGATTGAAGCCGCGATACCACAGCCTGGACCAGTGAAGCGGCACGGGGACGACCAACCATTCGCCTTCCAACTGCGGCAATTGCGCGATGATCAGCGGCGCAAGCATGCGTGACAGGGCGATACGTCGGCCATGTTTGAACGACAAAACCAGCGCACGCGATGCATGGTTGTACAGCGTGCCAGCCGCAATACCATCATGGCGCGGCGGATCGGCCATACACGGACCGCACACCATCGCCGCCTCCGAATAGTCAGCGGGAAACGGGCGTTGGCATGTGGTGCAGCATGGTTCGCCGGGAATTATCAGTTCGCTCCAGCACGGCGCGCAGAGCCCCTTCTGTTGCGCGATGGCAGTGCCGCATAAGGGACAGCGCGGTGGATAGACGAGATCTACTGCGGGTTTGACCGCATCAATGAGGACCTGGCGAAATTGCACCCTGCCATCATGTCGTGCTTGCGCTTGTTCAGCAAGCACGACAAAAGAGCGGGATGGCATCACAGCCCCCTCCAGCGATTTTTTGCCGGAAGCGCCGCGCCGCGAAATGGGCGCGGCTGGTAAGCCGTTCACAGGTGCCTGCTGCGGCTGATTATCTTCTTCGCGATGCGGTGGATGATGTCGTGGAGCGGATCGATTTCATGCAGACATCCCCGCATAAGGCACTGATTATAGGTGATTGGGCTGGCCTCTTGACGTCAGTTTTGAAAGCGCGCGGCACCGATGTGGAAAGTCGCCCGATCGGCGCATTTGATGAAGAGCGCCCGATTGAAAGCGGGCCATATGATCTTGTCATCCACCTGCTGGGCCTTGGCAGCGTAAACGATTTGCCCGGCGCGCTGATCCATAAAAAACACGCGCTGGCTGAAGGCGGTTTGATGATCGCTACATTCCCTGGCGCGGGCAGCTTGCCCAAATTGCGCGAGGCGATGCTAGCGGCAGATGGAGATAGACCAGCCGCGCGTATTCACCCGATGGTGGATAATCAATCCGCCGCAGGGTTGCTACAGCGTGCCGGGTTTAAGCGGCAAGTCGTTGATAGCCATACGCTTTCTGTCCGCTTTTCATCGCTCGACACGCTGGTGAGTGATTTGCGCGATCACGGGCTGAACAATGCGCTGAAAAACGCTGCCCCGCATATTGGCCGCGCAGGGCGTGACCGGGCAGAACGCGCGTTCAACGCCCTTGCTGATATCGACGGTAAGGTGACAGAGACCTTCGAGATAGTTACCCTAACTGGTTGGAAGTGAATGCTTTACCCTTCCTTCCTGATGGAGGCTTGCGCCGCCGCCAGCCGCGCGATCGGAACGCGGTATGGTGATGCGCTGACATAATTCAACCCCACATCATCGCAGAAACCGATACTGGCGGGATCACCGCCATGCTCGCCGCAAATGCCCAGCTTGATATCACTGCGTGTCGCGCGGCCGCGCTCCACGGCCATTTCAACCAATTGCCCCACGCCGCTTATATCGAGGCTGACAAACGGATCGCGCTCGAAAATGCCCTGATCGACATATGGCGCGAGGAACCGCGCAGAATCGTCCCGCGATACACCCAGAGTTGTCTGCGTTAAGTCATTGGTTCCAAATGAGAAGAAGCGCGCTTCACGGGCAATTTCACCGGCCATCAATGCGGCCCGTGGCAGTTCGATCATGGTGCCGACCAGATAGGCGATATCACGGCCCTGCTCGGCAAACACGTCCTGTGCAACACGCTCGATAAGTATTCGCAAGATTTCCAGTTCGCGCTTGGTCGCGACGAGCGGAACCATGATTTCGGGAACCGGCGCTTCGCCAGTTTCCTTGGCAATATCACACGCAGCTTCAAAAATGGCACGCGCCTGCATCTCGTATATTTCGGGATAGGTAATGCCAAGGCGGCACCCGCGATGGCCCAGCATCGGGTTGAATTCGTGCAGTTCACCCGCCCGGCGTTTCAAATGATCGACGTTCAATCCGGTCACATCGGCCAGATCTGCAAATTCCGCATCGCTATGCGGCAGAAACTCATGCAGCGGCGGATCGAGCAGCCGGATCGTGCAGGGCAGCCCCGCCATAACCTCGAAAATCTCGCGAAAATCCGTTCGCTGCTCGGGCAGCAGCTTGGCCAGCGCGTCGCGCCGCCCCGCTTCCGTGTCGGCCAGGATCATCTCGCGCACCGCGCTGATCCGGCTTGCATCAAAAAACATATGTTCGGTGCGGCAAAGCCCGATACCTTCTGCGCCAAACTGCCGCGCCATTTTGCAATCGGCGGGCGTTTCCGCATTGGTGCGCACGCGCATGCGGCGGTATCTGTCCGCCCATTCCATCAATACACCGAAATCTCCGGCCATTTCCGGTTCGATGGTCCGCACAGTGCCCGCCATCACTTGGCCGGTCGATCCGTCCAATGTCAGCGTATCGCCTTCGCTCAATGCGCGGTCGCCAATCCGCAGAGTGCGGCTCACCATATCGATCGAGACAGCCGATGCGCCCGACACGCATGGGCGCCCCATACCGCGCGCCACGACGGCGGCGTGTGACGTCATGCCGCCGCGCGCGGTCAAAATTCCCTGCGCTGCATGCATCCCGTGAATATCTTCCGGGCTGGTTTCCACACGGACCAGAATAACTTTCTCACCGCGATTGGCGGCTTGTTCCGCTGCATCAGCATCCAGTACGATGGCGCCCGATGCAGCGCCCGGTGACGCGGGCAAGCCGGTGGTCAGAATATCGCGGTGCGCGCGCGGATCAAGCGTGGGGTGCAGCAATTGATCGAGCGCCATCGGATCGACGCGCAGAATACCTTCCTTCTCGGTAATCAGCCCTTCGCCCGCCATATCGACAGCCATCTTCAGCGCGGCTTTGGCGGTGCGTTTGCCGCTGCGGGTTTGCAGCATCCACAATTTCCCGTCCTGAACGGTAAATTCGATATCCTGCATATCGCGGTAATGTTTTTCGAGCAGTTCGAACACGGCGGCCAGCTCGCCAAAAGCTGCGGGCATCGCCTCCTCCATGCTCAGCGGTTTAGCCCCGGCCCGCTCACGCGCGGCTTTGGTGAGATATTGCGGCGTGCGGATACCCGCGACCACATCCTCACCCTGCGCATTGACCAGCCATTCGCCGTAATAGGCTTTCTCGCCAGTGGCAGGATCGCGGGTAAACGCCACACCGGTCGCGCTGGTATCGCCCATATTGCCGAACACCATCGCCTGCACGTTGACGGCCGTGCCCCAACCCGCCGGTATGTCATTCAGGCGGCGATAGACTTTCGCGCGGTCCGCATCCCAGCTGTCAAACACGGCGGAGATCGCACCCCATAACTGCTCGGTGACGTCCTGCGGAAAGGGCCTGCCCAATTCCTGCTCAACGATGCTTTTATATTCTGCAACCAGCGCCTGCCAGTCTTCAGCTTCCATCTCTGTGTCATTATAGAACCCCTTGTCTTCCTTGGCGATTTCAAGAGCTTCCTCGAACAGTCCGTGATCAACCTCCAGCACGACGTCCGAATACATCTGAATGAACCGGCGGTAGCTGTCCCAGGCAAAACGTGCATCGCCCGATGTCGCGGCAAGGCCCTGTACCGTGGTGTCATTCAGACCCAGATTGAGGACCGTATCCATCATGCCGGGCATCGACACTCTGGCACCAGAACGAACCGACACCAGCAAGGGATCATCGTTATTTCCGAAGGACTTACCCACGGTGGCTTCGACATGTTGCAACGCCGTCTTGACGTCATTTCGAAGCGTTTGGGTGAAATCCGATCCACCCGCGAGATATTTTACGCATTCTTCGGTGGTGATGGTGAAGCCGGGCGGGACTGGCAAACCGATTTGCGCCATTTCGGCCAGATTTGCGCCCTTCCCGCCCGTGACGGTTTTATCCTTCTGGCGCGGATCGGAATGGTCCGCTGACCCGCCAAATGTGTAGACCGTTTTCATCGTCATCATTTTCCCTATTTGGCTTCGATCTGGTTGACACTTGCTTGACACAATTGACACTGTGTCAAGCAGATATATTCAAAATAGTTCTTTTAATTCAACACTTCTGCAAAAGCGCCCGGCAGAGGGAGGCCCCCGCCCCCGCGCGCAATCATCCTTCAATCTTGCTGAAATCCGCCACCTGATGAACCGCGCCGCGGAACCGCGCGAGCAGATCAAGCCGCGCCGTCCGCTTACTCTCGTCGCTGTCATTAACGGTGACATGGTCAAAAAACTCGTCAATCGGATTACGTAAAGTCGCGAGGGCCGCCATCGCCCCTTCGAAATCTTCGCTCTCGATAGCGGCGGCGGCTTTCGGCCCTGCTGCATCAAGCGCGTCGATCAACGCCTTTTCGGCGGGTTCGGGCGAGTAGGAAAGTTGAAAAGCCCTCTCCCTTGAGGGAGAGGGTTGGGTGTGGGTGTTCGGCGGTACTGAATCTTCCGATGCGGGAACCCCCATCCCCGACCCTTCCCCATCGGGGAAGGGAGTTTGGTGGTTCTCTTTCTTGAGAATGTTCGATGCGCGTTTGTAGCCAGCGAGCAGGTTGGTGCCGTTATCAGTGGCCATAAAGGATTGCAGCGCATGCACGCGGGCAAGGAGACGAACGAGATCGTCCTCGCCGCCTAGCGCGAATACTGCGTCGATGAGGTCGTGACGAACGCCCGCTTCGCGCTGTTGGACTTTGAGGCGGTCGGCGAAGAAGTCTGCCACCTCCACTGCAATCTCTTTTGCGTGCTCTAAGTTCTCAAAGTTAAGATTCGTGGCTCTTAGGGTAGTCAAAGCTCCTGTCGCCGTATCGCGTGGACGGGTGTCCCATTCACCATCGATGAGATTGAAGCGGTAAGTGAAGATGTCTGGACAACATTCTTCGTAATCGACGAAGATGTCGTTCAACTCCATCAAATGCTCGTGCTTTTGCCGAATTTGGTGCGCGGCAAATTTCGCAGCAGAGGACACGAACTTACATAGTTCAACGCGAATAGAGTTTGAGGCCAAAATAGATAGCACGCCGAGGGCGGCACGCCTCAGAGCAAACGGATCTTTCGATCCAGTAGGCTTCTCAGCAATTGCAAAAAAGGCCGTGATTGTCTCAAGCTTATCCGCCAAACTCACCGCCACCGTCACCGGAGCAGTCGGCACATCATCGCCTTGCCCGACCGGCTTGTAATGATCGCGGATCGCATCCGCCACGGCATCATCCAAACCCTCGTCGCGGGCGTAATAGCCGCCCATAAGGCCTTGAAGTTCGGGAAACTCCCCTACCATTTCGGTGACCAGATCGGCCTTGCACAGGCGCGCAGCCAATTCGGCCTGGTCGGCCAATAAAGCCCTCTCCCTTGAGGGAGAGGGTTGGGTGTGGGTGTTCGGCGATGCTGGAGTGCCCGACTTCGAAGCGGGAACCCCCATCCCTGACCCTTCCCCGCCGGGGAAGGGAGTTTCTGTGACAATCCCTTCCTCAACCAGCCAGCGGGCCAGCTTCGCCACCCGCTCCACCTTGTCGGCAACCGTGCCCAGTTTCTCATGGAAAGTAATCCGCTCAAGCCCCTTGGCGTGCTGCGCCAGCGTCTTCTTTCGGTCCACATCCCAGAAGAATTTCGCATCGGACAGCCGCGCAGCGAGGACTTTGCGGTTACCCTCCACCACCACAGCCGGATCATCCGCCTCTATGTTGGCGGTGCAGATGAAGGCGTTGGCGAGCTTGCCGTCCTTCTCGCACACGAAATATTTCTGGTTCACCCGCGCGGTAAGCTGGATTGTCTCTGGCGGCACTTCGAGGAAGTCATCCTCAAACCGGCCAAGCAAAGGCACGGGCCATTCGGTCAGGCCCGCATTCTCAACTACGAGACCTTCATCCTCAACCAGATCGAGGCCGCCATCCGATGCCGCCATCCTGGCCTCGTCGCGGATGATGGTCTGCCGCTCCTCATGATCAACAATCACATGGGCGTCGCGCAATTTAGCCGCATACTCACCCGCATTGTCGATCACGATTTCGCCTTTGTGATGGAACCGGTGGCCCTTGGTAATATTGCCTGCCGCTATGCCATGCACCTCGCAAGGCACGACAGCCCCATCGAGCAGCGCGGTAATGCCCGATAGCGGCCGCACCCAGCGCAGGCTTTCGGTGCTGATCGATGCCTCGCCCCAGCGTTGGGACTTGGGCCAGCTGAAATCCCGGATAATAGCGGGGATAGCCTCGGCCAAAACCTCAGCCACAGCCCTGCCTGGAGTGTTCATGACAGCGAAGTATGTCGGTCGCCCTTTGACATCGCGCACTTCGAGCTGATCGCGCGTGAGGCCCAGCTTGCGGCAGAAACCGTCGACTGCCTGATCGGGAGCGCCTTCTGGCGGACCCTTGGCTTCCTCGCTCACAGCCTTCGTTTCTTTGGGCACATCGCGCGCAATCAAGGCAAGCCGGCGGGGTGTGGACCAGATGGTAAGTTCGCCCAACGCGACGCCCGCAGCGTCCATCTCACGGCGGAACAGTTTCTCCAGCTCATCACGCGCACCGGCCTGCATGCGGGCAGGGATCTCTTCGCTGCGCAGTTCAAGGAGGAAGTCGCTCATTTCGACCACTCCGGATATTTCTCGGCCCACACGGGCGCTTCCTTCTCCATATGCGCTTCGCAGCTCCCGCGCGCGAGGTCGCGGACGCGGGCCATATAGCTGGCGCGTTCCTGCACGCTGATGACACCGCGCGCCTGCAGCAGGTTGAAGATGTGGCTGGCCTCTACCGCTTGCTCATAGGCAGCGATCGGTACATTATTATTTAGCGCATTATGGCACTCGGCCTCCGCCTTGCCAAACAGATCGAACAGAGCATCGGTGTTCGCCACTTCGAAGCTCCATTTCGACATCTGTCTCTCGTTTTCGAGAAACACTGCGCCATAAGAAACGCCCTGACCGTTGAAATCGAGATTGTATACATTGTCGACGCCCTGAATATACATCGCAAGACGTTCAAGCCCATATGTGAGCTCGCCCGCGACCGGCTTGCAATCAAAACCGCCCATCTGCTGGAAATAGGTGAACTGGGTCACTTCCATCCCGTCACACCAGACTTCCCAGCCAAGACCCCATGCGCCCAGCGTGGGGCTTTCCCAATCATCCTCGACAAAGCGGATATCGTGTCGCAGCGGATCAATCCCGATCACGGCGAGGCTCTTCAGATAGAGCTCCTGAATATCGGACGGGCTTGGTTTCAGGATCACCTGATACTGATAATAATGTTGCAGCCGGTTGGGATTTTCGCCGTAACGGCCATCGGTAGGGCGGCGGCAGGGCTGGACAAACGCTGCGTTCCACGGCTCCGGCCCCAGCGCGCGCAGGGTGGTCGCGGTGTGGAATGTGCCCGCCCCCATCCGCATGTCATAGGGTTGCAGGATCAGACAGCCATTGGCGCTCCAGAAATCATGGAGCGCAAGGATCATATCCTGAAAGCTGTTTTCAGGGTTACGTGCCGGTATAGAAGGTGCATTCGTCGCCATGCGCGCGGCTTTGGCGGATGGCCCCAAATGCGTCAATGCCGCAGCGGCGGGCCGAGCGGACATATCGGCATCATAGCCCCTACGGTGTCATATTGTGGCGACATTATGTAAGGGAGTGTTGACATGGTCAGCGAATCGTTACATATAGTCACGATAACCTGACAATTACCACGAGGTATGATCACATGTCCTATCATCCCCATGCCCTCACTACCGAAAGCAGAAGCGTTGCATTCGCATTAATCTGGGTGGGTATGATTGGTACGGCATTGACGCTCGGATTGTATATCTCAGATCCTGACCAGCAGTCACTTTCGGTTTTAACAGGATTGACAGCAAGCGGCCTCATTGCAGCAATATCGCACTATAGATCGGATGACTATTATCGGTCATTATGGCATGTGGGTATGCGGTGGAGCACGGGAGGTATTGCCGCCTACCTTTGTAGCGCGTTGCTGCTGCGGCTCTATGATATCGCCTACAGGGCTGGCTATAGCATCGTCGCGGAGGGTGAGATTGAACGATCGCCATCGAACATTCCAGCACTCGCAAACGACGCCACCTTCCTGGCCCTGGCTGCCGCAATGATGTTCTATGTCGGTTACGCTTATGCAAGTTTGCATGATCGGTTCTCACACGGGAATGGTTCGTGAGGAACCGCCTAAAAGTTCTCCGCGCAGAACGTGACTGGAGCCAGGCCGAATTGGCGGGGAACCTTGATGTATCGCGCCAGGCGGTAAATGCCATTGAGACGGGAAAGCACGACCCCTCGCTCCCGCTTGCTTTTCGTATTTCTCGTCTGTTCGATATGCCGATTGAGGAGATTTTCGATGATTCAAGAAAATAACGGTGCGCCGAGCGGTGAAACCAAGCTTAAAGCCCGCCGAGGAAAATTCTGGCGCTATCTCGCAATAGCGTTTCTGGCCAGTTTCGCGGCCGGTATTGCCACCGGTTACCTGACGGGAATGTTTGAAGATGGTGCGCTGCCAATGTGGGTTCTCTTCATTGTATGGGCCCTAGTTTTCATCGGCCTTGCCTGGTTCACTCGCGATTACTTCCGCCGGATCGATGAATTGGACCTGATGGATAATTTGTGGAGCCATCTGGTGGGGTATTACGCAGCGGTACTGATTTTTGGTCTATGGTATCTGCTGCATGATATCGGTGAGGTTGCCGAGCCTGCCGCTTTGCCGATCATCCTCGTAATGATCGTTGTCACATTCATTGCTTACGGTGCCCGTAAGCTTGGTTTTCGCTAAAATCGCATAATGAAAACCCATAATACCGTGTTCAATCCGTTTTTCAGGAGACTTGCTATGATAGGTTACAAAAATATTCTCACCACAACCGCTGCCAGTATTGCATTGCTGTTTTCAACCACAGCCTGCGCCCAGCAGCAGAAACCGACACCAGTCGCGACAACGCAGGCACCCGTTGCCGATGCGGAAATGCGCGGTCCGGCATTGTGGAAAGTCGCTGACGAGGACACGACCATCTACTTGTTTGGCACAGTTCATATTCTGCCAGAGGATATTGACTGGTACACAGGGCCGATATCGGAGGCGCTGACATCCTCTGACAAGCTGGTCACAGAGCTGTATATGACGCCAGAGGCAGAGGCAACTGCCGGGCAATTGTTCATGACCAGCGGTATGTTGCCTGCCGGAACCACCTTGCGCAGCTTGCTGACCGAGGAACAAAAGACATCTTACGAGGCAGCAATGGCCAAAGTCGGTCTACCGCCAGCCGCCTTTGACCAATTCGAACCGTGGTTTGCCGGTATCAACCTGTCGATGTTGCCGCTGATCCAGGCTGGGTATTCGCCGGAGAGCGGAGTTGAGAAAGTATTGGAGGAAAAAGCGGGCGATAAACCGCGCGGCGAATTGGAAAGCATCGCATTCCAGGTCGGCGTATTTGACGGCTTGCCGCAGGAATCGCAAATCGCGTTCATGATGGAAGCGGCCGACGGGATCGATGAAATCGTGCCAACGCTGGATGCAATGGTTGATGAATGGGTAGAAGGCGATGCTGCTGAATTGGGCACCTTGATGAATGCCAGCCTGACCGATCCTGCCCTGGCCGAAGCACTTTTATTCAGCCGCAATGCCACTTGGGCGGAATGGATTGATGACCGGATGGACGAGCCGGGTACTGTCTTTATCGCGGTGGGCGCCGGACATCTGGCTGGCGAAAAAAGTGTGCAGGACTTGCTCGAACTGCGCGATTTCACTGTCACGCGAGTTCAGTAGGCATGAATATGCGTCTCCTCGGCCCGCTGGCGGCACTGCTGCTGCTGCCGGGCTGCGGAGATGCTCCCGCTTCGGATCAGGTGCATAGTGATGGCAATGCCCTCCCCGCACCCGAACCGGCCTTGTGGGAAATCACTGGCGAAGACGGCAATCTGGAAGGATGGTTATTCGGGACGATCCACGCATTGCCCGACGGCGTGAATTGGCGGACCGAAAAACTGGACCAGGCCTTGCGCCGGTCAGAGGCGCTGGTAGTCGAAATTGCCGATCTGGATGATCAACAGGCAATCGCCCGCACATTCTACCAATTGGCGCTGACGCCGGATCAACCGGTGTTGCAGGACCGTGTTTCGCCCGACCGGCGCAGAAAACTCGCGGCGCTTATGGAGCAAGGCGGTTTTGACAAGGGCGAGTTTCAATCGACCGAGACATGGGCGGCAGCGATTACCTTTGCCCAACTGGCAAGCGTAGGCGATTCTGAAAATGGTGTGGACCGCGCATTGATCCGCGGGTTCGGTGGTGGTCCGGTGATAGAGCTGGAAGGAGCACGCAAGCAGCTGGGTATTTTTGACCGTCTTCCGGAAAAGGAACAGATTGATCTGCTCCACGCGGTTATCGATGAAGGCGCTGTTGCGCAACGCGATGATCCGCGAAAATTGATGGTGACATGGCTTACCGGCAATCTGGAACAGCTGGAGCTGGAAAACGGCGCCGGCATGCTGGCCGATCCCGAACTGCGTGAGGCGCTGTTGGTGAAGCGGAACACCCTATGGGTCCGCCGGTTGCGCGAATTGTTTGCCGGTACCGGCCCGCTGATGATCGCGGTCGGCGCGGCGCACATGACCGGGCCCGATGGATTGCCCGCTTTGCTTGGCGAGAGAGGCTATGGTGTCACGCGCATTCAATAGGCGCTTTTGCTTGCCAATTGCCCGTAACCGCACTATCGCGCCGCACTTCTGTCGCTATGGTCATCCCTGGAGGCGTGGCGCGGAAAATAACCAAATATGCAATTTGAAAGGCAATTATTATGAGCGACGCTCTTACCCTGCCGGCCGAAACGCGCGAACGGGCTGGCAAGGGAGCCTCCCGTGCATTGCGCCGCGATGGCCGTGTTCCCGCCGTAATTTATGGCGGAAAAGAAGAACCAGCACCGATCCACGTGGAAGCCAAGGAGCTGGTTCGCCAGCTGATGACCGGTCACTTCATGAACTCGATCGTCATGGTCGAGCTTGACGGACAAAAAGTCCGTACCATCCCGAAAGATGTTTCGTTTCATCCGGTGACGGACCGCCCGATCCATGCCGATTTCCTTCGTCTCGCGAAGGGGGCAAAGATCGAAGTCGCCATTCCGGTTGTCTTTATCAACGAAGACGCATCGCCTGGCCTTAAGAAAGGCGGCGTGCTGAACGTCGTCCGCCATGAACTCGACCTGGTTTGCGAAGTTGATAAAATCCCGTCGCAGATCGAAATTGATGTTACCGGCAAAGAAGTCGGCGATTCCATCCACATCAGCGAAATCACCCTTCCTGAAGGGTCCGTCAGTGCAATCACTGACCGCGATTACACAATTGCCGGTCTGGTCGCTCCATCGGCTCTCAAGAAAGCCGAAGGCGCTGAAGGTGATGATCAAACCGGTGAAGATATGGAAGCGGGCGAAACTGCCGCGACCGAGCAAGGCCCCGATGCTGACGCTGAGGAAGGCTGATTTAGCAACCGCTGGTTTTCCGCAATCAGCATATCACAAGCGCCGGCCCACGAAAGTGCGGCCGGCGTTTTGTCTTTTGGATAAGCCGCGTTAGAGGGCGATCATGCAATTATGGGTAGGTCTTGGAAATCCGGGTGCGGAATATGTCATGCACCGCCATAATGTCGGGTTTATGGCCTGTGATGTCATCGCTGAAATGCACGGATTCGCTGCGGTGCAGAAAAAATTTCAGGGCTGGACACAGGAAGGCCGGATTGGCGGCGAGAAAATCCTTCTTCTGAAACCGGCGACCTATATGAATGATAGCGGCCGCAGTGTTGCCGAGGCCGTGCGGTTCTACAAGCTGGCCCCCGATGCTCTCACTGTATTTCATGACGAGCTTGATCTGGCGCCGTGCAAGGTAAAAGTGAAGCAGGGCGGCGGGCATGCGGGCCATAACGGCTTGCGGTCAATCGACCAGCATATCGGCCCCGACTTCCGCCGTGTGCGTATCGGCATTGGCCATCCCGGTGACAAGGCGCGCGTGCGCGGATATGTGCTGGGCAATTATTCCAAAGCCGAACAAGCGGATCTGATAAATATGCTGGGGGCGATCGGATCTGAGGCAGAGTGGCTGGCGCAAGGTAACGATCCGCGTTTTATGAGCGCGCTCGCTTTGCGGCTGGCTCAGGATTAATCTGCCGGGCTCCGCGCCAGACCATATCATTGACTGAAAGAGGACACAGACATGCCTGATATCAACCGCCGCACATTATTGGGGGCAGCTGCCGCCACGACCGTACTGGCCGCGGGCGCATCGCGCGCACAAAGCGGCCCGGCGATCCCGCTTGGAACGGTGCAAGGCAAATCGATCCTGATCACCGGCTGTTCTTCAGGCTTTGGCCGGTTAATGGCGGAAGATTTTGCCCGCAAGGGCGCCACGGTTTTCGCGACTATGCGCAACCTCCCCCGTCAGGAAGCGAGCGAGTTGCTCGCGCTTGCCAAAACGGAGGCGCTTGACCTTCATGTCATCGAAATCGACGTAACCGATGATGAGGGTGTCACCGCCGGTGTGGCGGCAGCTGAAAAAATTGCTGGCGGCGCGCTGGATGTGGTTATCAACAATGCCGGTATCTCCACCGCAGGACCGATTGAAATTCAGGATATGGATGCAACCCGGCTGCTGTTCGATACCAATGTGTTTGGCCCGCAGCGCATCGCACGGGCCGCCCTGCCTGCGATGCGCGCTGCGAAATCTGGCCAGATATTCAATGTATCGTCCCAGCTTGGCCGCGTGATGCTGCCCGGCTTTGGCCAATATTCGCCGACCAAATTCGCGCTGGAAGCAATGAGCGAACAAATGGCCTATGAACTGGTCCCGCATGGCATTGAGGTGACCATCATCCAGCCCGGTGGTTATCCAACCGAAATTTGGGCGAACAGCAACGCGCTCACTCAAAACCTGCTCGACCGGGCCGAGGAACGGCACCTCGCGGGGTATCCAGCAATGGTCGAGCAGTTGCGCACACGGACCAATAATGGCGGCGCAACCGATCCGATGGATGTGCCCAACGCCATTGCACAGATCATCGGCATGCCGCCCGGCACACGCCCGCTGCGCCGCCCGGTTCACCCGGGGCCAAAGCCGCAAATCGCGGTCAATACCGCCAGCGCGCAGGCACAGGTAAGCTGGCTGGGTGACAGCCCGTATGGCCCGTGGATTAAGGCCGTTCACAACGTGTGATACATGTCAGCAAGGCTGGCAATTGGCCGCGCCCGTCGCTATGGGCGCGGCTAAAGCTACTTACCGGAGTTTTCGATGGGTTTCCGTTGCGGGATCGTCGGGCTGCCCAATGTCGGCAAGTCCACACTGTTTAATGCACTGACAGAGACACAGGCGGCGCAAGCGGCCAACTATCCGTTTTGCACGATCGAACCCAATGTCGGGCAGGTTTCCGTGCCCGATGCCCGGCTCGATAAAATCGCCGCGATTGCTGGGAGCGCGAAGATCATCCCGACCCAACTGGCATTTGTCGATATTGCGGGCCTGGTCAAAGGTGCCAGTCAGGGTGAAGGCCTCGGCAACCAGTTCCTCGGCAATATCCGAGAGGTCGATGCCGTGGTCCATGTACTGCGCTGCTTTGAAGACGACGATATCCAGCATGTCGCCAACAAAGTTGATCCGGTGGCCGATGCCGATGTCGTTGAAACAGAACTGATGCTGTCCGATCTGGAAAGCCTGGAAAAACGGGTTCCGGCGGCTGAGAAGAAAGCCAAAGCGGGCGATAAGGATGCAAAGGTTCTCGCTAGCGTCTTGGGTCAGGCATTGGATTTACTTCGCCAAGGCAAGCCCGCACGGCTGACCGAACCCAATGATGTAGAGGAGGAGCGGGTGTTCCAGCAGGCGCAGTTGCTGACCGCCAAGCCGGTGCTGTATGTCTGCAATGTGGCCGAGGAAGACGCCGCCAATGGCAACGCCCTGTCGGAAAAAGTCGCAGCCAAAGCGGCTGCAGAAGGTGCACAGTCGGTGGTCGTTTCTGCCGCTATCGAGTCCGAAATTGTTGGGATGGAGCCGGAAGATCGCGGCGAATATCTGGCCGAGCTCGGCCTGACGGAAAGCGGACTGGCCCGCGTCGTGCGTGCAGGTTACGAACTGCTGCAATTGCAGACTTACTTCACTGCCGGACCCAAGGAATCGCGCGCGTGGACTTTCCCCGCTGGGGCAAAGGCTCCGCAAGCGGCGGGCGAAATCCATACCGATTTTGAACGCGGTTTCATCAAAGCGGAAACGATCGCCTATGAGGATTTCGTCGCCTGTAACGGTGAAAGCGGCGCGCGCGATGCGGGTAAACTGAGGCAGGAAGGCAAGGATTATCTCGTCAAGGACGGCGATATCCTGAACTTCAAATTCAACGTGTGACCAGTTAAATGGGCACGATTTGCATGCCCGCCTGTTACACTTGGAAACAGGGGAAGACACATGGTCGACAAGTCGGAAAAGTTTAACTGGTTGGTTCGCGTGGGATATTTCAGCCGCGCGATCCTGTATTCGGTGCTTGGCATGATTGCGCTCACCAGCGCAGGAAAAATCAGCGAGGGAACAAACGGCATATTCATGGCTGTGGAAGATTTCCCGGCGGGCCAATACATCTTGTGGTTGATGGTATTGGGACTGGCCGCTTATGCGATGTTCCGCTTTGCATCGCCAATATTTGATATTGAAAACGAAGGGTCGGATAAAACCGGTTGGGCAAAACGTATCGGTCACGCCGGAAGCGGCATCGGCCATATTGCACTGGCCTATTCAGCCTATCAATTCGCTTCCACCGGCAGCGCCTCCGGCGGCGGTGCTCAGGCGGCGGCATCGGGCGTATTGTCATTCGATTTTGGCGGAATAGTGCTGGGCATATTGGGCGGTGCCTTTATCGCCACAGCATTTTTCCAGTTCAAGAAAGGGTTGAGCGGGTCCTTCATGAACCGCATCAGCGCGCAGGCACCCTCTGCCACGCGATGGCTCGGCGGTGCAGGATACGCCGCGCGCGGCGTGGTCTATGCGGTGATCGGGTGGTCACTCATCAATGCCGGGCTGCTGTCGGGCGGATCAGAGAGTGTAAAGACGCTGGGCGATGCGGTCGCTTCGCTCGCGGGTGAAGGTGCGGTATTTACCGTCACTGCTGCTGGGCTGCTGGTTTTCGGACTGTTTAGTTTCGTTCTCGCCCGTTACCGTATTATCCCTGAACTTGATGCCGATGCGGGCATACCAAAATTCAGGTCGTAGCCAGCACATCGTAACCAGCACATCGTAACCAGCACATCGTACTTACCACGCGGAGGATACCGTGCCGAAGCCTGCCAAAACTGCAATATTATACCGTATGGTGATGGACAAGCATATCTGCCCTTATGGCATCAAGGCGAAATGGCTGCTGGAAAAATCAGGCTATCAGGTTGATGACCGGCACTTGACGTCGCGCGCGCAGACAGATGATCTCAAATCACAATTGCAAGTGGATACAACACCGCAAATAATGATCAATGGCGAGCGGGTTGGCGGATATACCGATCTGCAGGTTCATCTGGGCCAGCCAGCAGCCAAGCCTGACCAGGCCAGCTATACCGCCGTCATTGCCGTGTTCTGCGTCGCGGGAGCGATGGCAATATCGCTGAATGCAGCCATCTTTGGTGATTTCCTTACCGCCCGCCTTGCCGAATGGTTCGTCGGGTTTTCTATGGCCATGCTGGCTATGCTGAAACTGCAGGACATTGAGAAATTCTCGACGATGTTTCTCGGGTATGATCTGCTTGCGCGGCGGTTTGTTCCCTATGCCTATAGCTATCCGTTTCTGGAAGCTTTTGCTGCGATATTGATGATCGGACACTGGCTGCCGTGGCTGTCAATTCCGGTGGCCTTCACCATTGGCACGATTGGCGCCGCATCGGTTATCCATGCCGTCTATGTCCAGAAGCGCGACATACAATGCGCATGCGTCGGCGGCAGCGCCAAAGTGCCTTTGGGTTTCGTATCATTGACTGAAAATTTTGCGATGATCGCGATGGCCATCTGGATGGCCTTCAAATATGGCGTCGCATAATGCGGGAGGGGCTATGCTCTATTTTGAAGATCTGGAAATCGGCTCGACCCAAAAATATGGCCATTACGAGGTTACTCGCGAAGAGGTGATGGAGTTTGCCGGCAAATATGATCCGCAGGCGTTTCACTTAGATGATGATGCGGCGGCGGCAACATATTTCGGGCGGCTATCGGCCAGCGGTTGGCATACTTGCGCCATGACAATGGCGATGATGGTGGAAAATATGAAAGTCCACAAACAGGCGGGCCTCGGCTCGCCAGGCGTCGATCAACTCCGCTGGAAAAAACCCGTATATCCCGGCGATACCCTGCGCGTGGAAACCACTCTGCTGGAAAAACGCCGCAGCAAATCGCGGCCCGATATGGGAATTTTTAAATCGATTGGCCAAACGATCAATCAGGATGGCGACGTTGTGCTGGAAATGATCAGCAACGGCCTGATCAAAGTGCGCGACCCGGATGCGGCGATTGAGGATTGAGGCGTTCTTTCAATGCCGCCCAAACAGCTTCTCGACATCATCCATGCTCAGCTTCACCCATGTGGGGCGACCATGATTGCATTGCCCTGATCGCGGTGTGTTTTCCATTTCGCGCAGCAACGCATTCATCTCGGCCACATTAAGGGCGCGCCCTGCCCTGACCGAACCGTGGCACGCCATAGTCGCCAGCACCAGGTCGAGTTTTTCCCCTAGCAAGATCGCTTCACCATGCTTGGCAATATCGTCCGCGATATCTTGCAGCAATCTGGCCGGATTGGCTTTACCCAACGCATGCGGCACCGCGCGGACCAGCATCGCATCGGGGCCGAAACGTTCGATCAGCAAGCCGAGTTCGGCCAGTTTTGGCATCGCCTCTTCGAGCCTGTCGCAATCGGGCTCCTCCAGTTCGACCACATCGGGGATCAGCAAGGCCTGGCTGCGTTTGATCGCGTCCTCTGCACCGGCGGCGCGAAGGCGTTCCAGCACCAGACGTTCATGTGCAGCATGTTGGTCAACAATCACCAGGCCATCGGCGGCTTCTGCCACGACATAGGTGCTGGCAACCTGGCCGCGTGCGATGCCCAGCGGATAGTGCGCGGCGTCTTCGGTAATATCCTCGGCCATTTCGGCCCTGCCCTGCGGCGCGGCTAAATCGCTTGCTTCCGGCGCGCGATAGTTTTGCGAGGGTGATGCAACATAGGAGGGTGCGCTGCGGCTCCAGTCGCGGCCTTCGAATATTGACCGCAGGGCCGGTGCGGGCTCCTCCCGCACAGGCTCGGACTGCCAGCGGCCCATCGCGGCGGCATCGGGCGACTGCGCGCTACGCTGGTCACCTGTCGCCAATGCGCGGCGCAAACCGGATACGATAAAGCCGCGCACGCCCTGACTATCGCGGAAACGCACTTCGGTTTTTGCGGGATGTACGTTCACATCCACTTCCTGCGCCGGGATGGTCAGGAACAGCGCCAGCACGGCATGACGGTCCCGCGCAAGCATGTCGGCATAGGCACCGCGTACCGCTCCTGTCAGCAGGCGGTCCTTCACCGGACGGCCATTGACGAACAGATACTGATGATCTGCCACCCCGCGATTATAGGTCGGCAGCCCCGCCACACCCGTCAGCCGGATCATCTCTCCGCTGGGCGTGGGGCGTTCAAAATCAATCGATACGGCATTATCCGCCAACTCGCGGGCGATAATACCCGCGACGCGCGCTTCCACGCTGTCACCCGCCTGCGTCGCCAGAACGCGGCGCTCGGCGTGATCCAGGGTGAACGCGATGTCGGGCCGCGCCATCGCCAGTCGCCGTACCACATCCAGACATGCACCATATTCACTGCGCGGAGTGCGCAGGAATTTGCGCCGCGCGGGCAGTTTGGCAAACAGGTTTTCAACCCGGACCCGTGTGCCATGCGGCAAAGCGGCGGGCGTATCCTCCACCATGTCGCCATGATCCACCACTTTGCACCACCCCTGCCCCAATTCGCGCGGCCGGCTTTCGACGGTAAACCGCGCAACGCTTGCGATTGAGGGCAATGCTTCGCCGCGAAAACCCAGCGTGGTAACCTGTTCAATCGCTTCGTCGGGCAATTTGGATGTCGCGTGCCGCTCCAGCGCCAGCGTCATTTGATCGGGCGACATGCCGCACCCGTCATCGGTAATCACGATCCGCGTCAGACCGCCATCGATGATCTGAACCGCGATACGTGAGGCCCCCGCATCAATCGCGTTTTCGACCAGCTCCTTTACCGCTGCCGCCGGACGTTCCACCACTTCACCAGCGGCAATGCGGTTGACCAGGGTTTCGGGCAGGCGGCGGATAATTGGCATGGCTGTGAGGCGTTAGCGACGAAACGGACCAAATTCGAGTTTGCCAGTGAAAAAAGCCGGTCAAAACCGGCATAAATTTTTGGCCTTTTTCCAGCGCGTTCGTTAAGAGGCTGTCACCCCAATCACAATCGGGCTGCACATATCGCCAAGTACGGCGGTAAAAGCCTGTAAAAATTACGGAATAATCCTCGGATGAGCTTCTTTTCCCGACTCTTCAAGTTCGGATCGCAAAACATGGCGATTGATCTCGGCACCGCAAACACATTGGTCTACGTTCAGGATCAGGGCATTGTCCTTAACGAGCCATCGGTGGTGGCAATGGAAACTATAGGCGGCTTCAAGAAAGTCAAAGCGGTCGGTGACGAAGCCAAAATGATGATGGGCAAGACACCTGACAGTATCGAAGCAATCCGCCCGTTGCGTGACGGTGTCATTGCAGACATCGAAATCGCCGAGGAAATGATCAAGCATTTCATCCGCAAGGTGCATGGATCGAAAAGCATGTTCCGCTACCCGGAAATCACCATCTGTGTGCCATCGGGCTCGACTTCGGTGGAACGCCGCGCGATCCGCGATGCAGCCAGCAATGCGGGCGCTAGCGAGGTTTATCTGATCCTTGAACCTATGGCGGCTGCGATCGGTGCGGATATGCCGGTGACTGAACCGGTGGGTTCGATGGTGGTCGATATTGGCGGCGGCACCACCGAGGTTGCCGTGCTGTCTCTGCGCGGTCTGGCCTATACCACCTCGGTGCGTACTGGGGGTGACAAGATGGACGAGGCGATCGTATCCTATGTCCGCCGTCACCACAATCTGCTGATCGGTGAGTCCACTGCGGAACGGATCAAGAAAGATTACGGCGTGGCTATGGTCCCCGAAGATGGCACCGGTGAGACAATCACGCTCAAAGGACGCGATCTTGTCAATGGCGTTCCCAAGGAAATTACCATTAACCAGGCGCATATTGCCGAAGCTCTGGCTGAACCCATCGGCGCGATTGTCGAAGGGGTCCGGATTGCACTTGAAAACACCGCTCCGGAACTTGCGGCTGACATTGTCGATCAGGGCATTGTCCTGACCGGTGGCGGCGCACTGATCGAAGGTCTGGATGAACATCTTCGTCAGGAGACCGGCCTGCCTGTCAGTATTGCCGAAGATCCGCTCACCTGTGTCGCTGTCGGCACTGGCCGCGCGATGGAAGACCCGATTTATCGCGGCGTCTTGATGACTGCCTAGGGGAGACGCGTCATGGCGCCTAAAACCCGGCGCTCCAGCTATTCTCGCCGGGCGCAATATGGCACCTTTACTGGATATGTCG
The DNA here is from genome assembly GCF_049682855.1 of Pontixanthobacter sp. NCBI lineage: Bacteria > Pseudomonadati > Pseudomonadota > Alphaproteobacteria > Sphingomonadales > Erythrobacteraceae > Pontixanthobacter > Pontixanthobacter sp. The sequence continues at coordinate 238,681 of NZ_JBAUIK010000016.1, forward strand.
TCGCCGCGATTGGCGCTGTAATTGGTGCTGTCTTGCTGGGTTTTTCACTGTGGCAGCCAGGCAGCTTCTCCGGCCCGCGCAATGTTGCCGCCGATACTGTCGTGCGGCCCGTGGGGGAAGCCAGCGCGGCAGCGCGTAGCGGCGGTCAGGGACTGTTCGATAGGATTGCTGGCTATCTTGCAGCTGGCGGCCAGAACGCCCGCCTGAAAGAAGAGGTCGAGCTGGCCCGTATCCGCTTGGCAGAAGCGGACGCGGTTATTCAGGAGAATGATCGGCTGAAAGACCTTCTGGCTTTGACGGAAACCGACGACAAGCCGATTGCAGTGACCCGGATGATCGGTTCAACATCCACCAGCAGCAGGCGATTTGCCTATATCGGGGCCGGTAGCCGCGACGGCGTGAAGGTAGGAATGCCTGTCCGCAGTCCGCGGGGCGTGGTCGGGCGGGTTCTGGAAGTGGCGTCCGCGACGTCACGCGTGTTGCTGCTGACCGACAGCCAGAGTATCCTGCCGGTCCGCCTGTCTGACGAGGAAGTGGTTGCCTTTGCCGAGGGTCGCGGCGATGGATTGCTGCAGATCAGACTGATAAATCTGGGCATCAACCCGCTGGAGAAAGGCGATATGCTCGTGACCAGCGGGTCGGGTGGATATTACAAACCCGGAATCGCAGTGGCGATCGTGACGCAGGTAACCGATGATGGTGCGGTTGCGCGGATCATTAGCGACCCTGCGGCAACCGATTTCGTGACAGTAGAACCGATCTGGCTGCCGGAAACGCTAGACAGCGCGAACCAGCCTGCGAATGTGCCCCTGGCACTCTGATGGACAGGGTCAACCCATCCTCCCGCAGCGATGCCTATGGCAGCCGGATAAACCGCGCGCATTCACCGGTTCTGGTATATTGTGTGCCCGTTTCAACGGTCGTCATAGGGTCCGTTCTGGCAGTTCTGCCGATGGCAAGCGCGGTGCCGCTCCTGCCGCCGCTGGGGTTTCTGTTCCTGCTTGCCTGGCGTCTGGTCCGCCCCGGCCTGTTTCCGATCTGGGCCGGTTTTCCGCTGGGGATGATCGATGATCTGTTCAGCGGTCAGCCATTTGGTTCCGCTATATTGCTATGGTCTTTAACGCTTATTTTCATCGAACTGGTTGAGGTCCGCTTCCCGTGGCGGTCATTCATACAGGATTGGGCCAGCGCCATTGTCGCGATCTTCATCATTCTGCTGGTTGGCGCTCTGGTATCGGGCGGATCGTGGGAATGGAGCGCGCTCATTGGTCTGACCCCGCAATTACTGGTATCCATCCTGATCTTTCCGGTCCTGTCGCGACTGGTCGCCAGACTTGATCGGTTCCGGCTGATGCGCGTCCGGAAAATCGGCTGATGGTGTTCGGCAAGGCAAGCAAGGGGCCAAAGCGTGCGGGGCCGCATGTAAATGCTTCGCAGCTCAAGGCACGCTATGACAGGCGCAGTTTCATCATCGCTGGCGCGGGCGGTACTCTGGGCACGCTGCTGGCGGTTCGCATGGGCTACATCGCGATTGCGGAGAACGAGAAATACCGTGTGGAGTCCGAAAGTAACCGGGTCAATCTCACGCTGATTCCGCCGCGGCGCGGGTGGCTGCTCGACCGCAATGGAGCACCGCTTGCTTCGAACCGGGCGGACTTTCGGGTTGATATCATTCCGGAGCGGATGATCGAGCCCGGCAAAACAATTGATACGCTCGGTTCTCTGCTGAGCCTGAACCCTGCCAAGATCAATGATCTGAAACAGAGTGTGGCGGATGCCAGGGGGTTTCAGCCAGTGGAAGTCGGCACGGGCCTGTCATTTGACCAGTTCGCCGCGATCAGCGTGCGTCTGCCGGATTTGCCCGGCGTGGTACCGCAGCGCGGCTATTCCCGGTTTTATCCCACGGGCGCATCAGTCGGGCATCTGATCGGCTATGTTGGCCCAGCCTCTGCCGAGGAATATGAGATTGACCGTAACCCGCTGCTGGTCACACCGGGTTACAAAATCGGCAAGGACGGGCTGGAGAAACAGTTTGAACAGACACTGCGCGGTGAACCTGGCGCACGGCGTGTCGAAGTAACAGCCTCGGGCCGGATCATTCGTGATCTGGACACCAGGCCCGATGTCCAGGGTGATGCCGTCAAGCTGACGATTGACGGCCCTCTGCAAGATTACGCAGCACGGCGGCTTGGGCTCGAATCCGGTTCGGTGGTGGTAATGGATACGCTCACGGGCGATCTGATGTGCATGGCCTCAATGCCCAGTTTTGATCCCAATTCCTTTTCTGACGGGATTGGCAGTGTTGAATATTCCATGCTGCGAGAGGACGAGCGCGTGCCGCTGCGCAACAAGGTGCTGAAAGGTCTTTACCCACCGGCCTCCACAGTGAAGCCGATGGTCGGCATGGCTTTTCTGAAAGAGGGGCTGGAACCTGACGCAAGCGTGTTTTGCGGCGGCGGCCTGCGGGTTGGCAATCGTGTATTTCGCTGTTGGAACAGGCGGGGCCACGGCACGGTCGATATGGCAAAAGGCATCTATCAGAGCTGTGACGTCTATTTCTATCACTTCGCCCAGCGCCTGGGAATGGACCCGATCGCCGCGATGGCGCGCCGCTATGGTATGGGCCAGGAATTCGATCTGCCGGTGACTAGCCAGTTTTATGGTACGGTACCCGATCCCGCCTGGAAACAGGAAAAATATGGCCAGCCCTGGGCTCCGTTCGATACGGTGAACGCGACCATCGGACAGGGTTACATGCTCTCCAGTCCGCTGCAACTGGCGGTGATGGCAACACGGCTTGCAACCAGCAAGATGGTCCAGCCGCGCCTTATCCTTGACGGTAAAAAGGTGCCCAATTTTGAATCGATGGGCGTATCAGAAGAGCATAAGCTTGCGGTCCGCAAAGCCATGAGTGATGTCGTCAATGGCCCGGGCACTGCGCGGCGCGGGCAATTGCCGATTCCCGATGTCTTGATGGCGGGCAAAACCGGTACGGCGCAGGTCGTCTCGCTCAACAAATCCGATGGGCGATCCGGCCCGTGGAAATTCCGTGATCACGGCCTGTTTATTTTCTTCGCGCCGTATGACAACCCCCGTTATGCCGGGGCGGTGGTGATTGAACATGGCGGCGGTTCGGGCGCTGCATACCCAGTTGCACGAGACGTGATGACGTTTCTGTTCGACCCGCAAAAAGGGCTGGACGCTCTGAACGCGCTGGAACGACAATGGGGCGGAACCGCGCAAGAGCGCCTGGAACGCAAATATGCCGCCTATGCCAGCGCGGCGGGCGCTGAAGTCCTCCCTCGCCCAAGCCGTGACGAAGATATTTTTGCGCGGGTAGATGCTGAGGCACGGCGCGCGGCGGCGCAACCGGCAACAGAAGCAGCCGATGCTGCGATAAACCGGTCAACCAATATCGATTCCCGATTGGTGGATGGCGGCCAATGAATTCGGTAATCCCCGCGCCCATCGCCCGCCAGCCGTGGCAAATGCTGATCCCGCTATTCATTCTGGTGGGGTTTGGCGGTGCGGTTTTATATTCGGCAGGCGGCGGAAACTTCCAGCCATTCGCCAGCTCGCATTTGCTGCGCTTTGCCATATTCATGATCATGGCCTGCATCATGGTGTGGTTCTCCCGCGATGTCGTGAAATTCGCAGCCTATCCGGTATATGCGCTTGTCCTGGTGATGCTCGTCGGCGTGGAGGCAATGGGTGCGATCAAGGGCGGAAGCCAGCGGTGGCTGGAATTTGGCGGCTTGCGTATCCAGCCCTCGGAACTGATGAAGCCTGTCATTGTCCTGGCACTGGCGCAGTTTTACAGCAGCTTGCCGGCCGGAATGATAGGTAGCTGGCGGGCCATAGCGCCAGCCGGTGCCCTGGTTGCAGCACCCGTCGCTCTGGTGTTGTTGCAGCCCGATCTGGGTACGTCGCTCGCCATTGTCTTTTGCGGCGTCGTGGTGATGTTTCTGGCGGGTCTGCCGATGAAATGGTTTGTCGGGGGCGGCCTGGTTGGCGCAGTCGCTGTACCGCTTGCGTATTTTTTCGCGCTGCAGGATTATCAGCAGCGCAGGGTCACAACCTTTCTTGATCCCGAAAGCGATCCGCTCGGTTCCGGCTATCACATTACCCAGTCCAAGATCGCAATCGGCTCTGGCGGTTTGTCAGGCAAAGGCTTCAATGAAGGGTCGCAAAGTCACCTCAATTACCTGCCTGAACCGCACACCGATTTTGTGTTTGCGACGATGGCGGAGGAATGGGGGCTGCTCGGCGGATTGCTCGTGCTGCTTATTTTTGGACTGATCATGAGCTGGGGTCTGCAGGTTGCCAGAACCGCCCATGACAGGTTCGCAAAACTGCTCGCCGCCGGCATGGTCGCGACAATGTTTTTCTATGTCGCGATCAATCTGATGATGGTGATGGGGCTGGCCCCGGTCGTGGGGATCCCCCTTCCGTTTATGAGCCACGGAGGGTCTTCCATGATGACCAACATGATTTGCATTGGCACGCTCATGATGATCAACCGCTGGAACCGGGAACAGAAACGCAGCGGCTTCATTTAATGTCGCATAGGCTGTGCCTGCAAATCTGCACGCGGCGCGGTATGGACCCTTAGCTCAGTTGGTAGAGCGTCTGACTCTTAATCAGAATGTCGTTGGTTCGATCCCAACAGGGTCCACCATTCCCCTTCCCTCCTTGATCGGCGCTCGCTAAGTGCAGCGGACCTATTCACGGAGTACCCCAGATGGCACGTTTCCTGATCGTCGAAGCCCGGTTCTACAGTCATTTGAACGATATGCTGATCAGCGGAGCCCGCGCGGCACTGCAGGAGGCAGGGCACGAAGCGGACCTGCTGACGGTTCCGGGCGCATTGGAAATTCCGGGCGCGATATCGCTGGCTGCGGAAAGCCAGCAATATGCCGGTTTTGTCGCGCTGGGTGTCGTCATACGCGGTGAAACATATCATTTCGAAATTGTTGCGGGCGAAAGTGCGCGCGGGATCATGGCGCTGACAATGGATGGTATCGCCATCGGCAATGGCATCCTGACGACCGAGGATGAACAACAGGCCATTCATCGCGCCGATCCTGCGCAACTGGACAAAGGCGGCGAAGCGGCCAAAGCCGCCCTCGCCTTGTTCACCCTCCACACGCGGTTCGCCAGTTAATCCGCGAAATCGCCGTGATCGGCGGTTCAGCCAAAGCAGCCTGCGCCAGCGTAATGGGCGCTTGCGCCAAGTTCCTCCTCAATCCGGATGAGCTGGTTATATTTGGCAAGCCGGTCCGACCGCGCGAGCGAGCCGGTTTTGATCTGACCGCAATTGGTCGCCACGGCCAGATCGGCAATAGTTGCGTCCTCCGTCTCGCCAGAGCGGTGCGACATGACCGAGGTGTAGCCTGCACGGTGCGCGATATTCACCGCTTCCAAAGTCTCGGTCAGCGTGCCGATCTGATTGACTTTGACGAGCAGCGAATTGGCGAGTCCTTTGTCGATACCCATCGTCAGGCGGGCCGGATTGGTCACGAACAAATCATCGCCGACCAGCTGGATCGTATCACCAATAGCATCGGTCAAAGCTTTCCAGCCTTCAAAATCATCCTCATCCATCCCGTCTTCGATCGAACGGATGGGATAGTCATCGCACAATTTGGCGAGATACTGCGCCATTTGTGCCGGGTCGAGCACGGTGTTTTCGCCGGAGAGAGCATACTGTCCGTCAGAGAAATATTCGCTCGACGCACAATCCAGCGCCAGCACCACATCCCTGCCGGGCGTAAACCCAGCCTGCTCCACCGACTGCATGATGAAATCGAGCGCATCGCGCGTGCTGGCAAGATTTGGTGCAAATCCGCCTTCATCGCCAACCGCCGTTGACAGACCTTTTTCTGACAGTCCTTTTTTCAGCGTATGAAACACCTCTGCGCCCCAGCGGACTGCCTCTGCGATGCTATCAGCCCCGACCGGCATGATCATGAATTCCTGAATATCAATCGGATTGTCGGCGTGTTCACCGCCATTGATGATATTCATCATCGGTACGGGCAAGACATGGGCAGAGACGCCGCCGACATAGGCCCATAGGGGCATCCCGCGCGCATTGGCCGCTGCTTTCGCGACCGCCATGCTGCACCCGAGAATGGCATTGGCGCCCAACCGGGATTTGTTCTCTGTACCGTCGAGATCAATCATCGCCAAATCGATATCGCGCTGGTCCTCTGCATCAAGGCCGCGCAGAGCGTCGCCAAGTTCACCGTTAATCCCGGCGACCGCGTTCAATACTCCTTTGCCAAGATATCTGTCTTTATCGCCATCGCGTAATTCCACTGCCTCATGCGCGCCGGTGGATGCGCCGGATGGCACCGCCGCCCGTCCGAAACTGCCATCTTCCAGCAAGACATCAACCTCGACAGTAGGATTGCCCCGGCTGTCCAGAATTTCGCGACCGTGGATATCGATAATTGCTGTCATGGGAAAAGCTCCGGCAAATCAGAAAACGGCAGGTGTTGTAATTCTCTAACACACCGCCATATGGGTTTTTAATCAACGTGCTTAGCGCCTTATTCGCAGGAACAAAGAGGCGCAAGTTGCGTTAAAGTACACAATCGGCTGAAACCGTATTCAGAAAGCCCGTCACTCCGCAGATCGGTATACGGGCAGCAGATCGGTATAGAGCCAAAGTGAAACGGTGACAGTGAAATAGCAATCTGAATATGAATGTGAGGGAATCAAATGGCCGAAGTAAAAAAGACAACCGCAACGAAACGCAAAACTGCCAATAAACCAGCGGCGAAAAAACCCATCACCCCGAACAAGCCAGTCGGGACAGAGGAAGCCAAGACCCGGTTTAACAGCGCGCTTGAAGAGGCGAAGGCTGGCGCAGCTGCACTTAAAGGAGAAGCCAGCGTTCGCGCCGCGGCCTATCGCAACGAGGCGAAGGAACGTTCTGGCGACTGGGCGGCAGATGCCAAGGGCCGCGCGGGAGAATTGGCGGTGGAAGCCAAGGCAAAGGCGAGCGACGGTATTTCGACACTGGGTAAGGTCGTATCAGAAAACGCTGGCGTAATTGATGAAAAGCTGGGCGAAAAATACGGCGATTACGCCCGTAGCGCATCGCGCAGCCTGCAGGAAACCGCAGCCAAGATCGATAATAAAACTGTCGAAGAACTTAGCGAAGATGCACGCCAGGCAGTTCGCAAGAGCCCAGGTGCAGCGGTTGGTATCGCCGCCGTTCTGGGTTTCATGGTTGCGCGTTTATTCAGCAGTAACCGGTAAAACATTCGCGTGTACCGTGAGCAACCGTTAGACTGCCTGTATGACGTATGATGACCGTTCCGACATTGCTGAAGAGCTGAACAGTGACCCTGCCAGCGAGCATCCCGCGGTGGATAGCTCGCTGCAGGCTGATATAACTGCAATGCTCAATGATGGCAGGACCTATGTTGAAGCGGAAATTGCATTTCAAAAAACACGTCTTTCCCTGGCCGCAAATCGGTCAAAATCAGGGATAATTTACGTGTTGGGGGCGCTTGCATTGCTGCATCTGGCTTTAATCGCCTTGGTTATCGGAGCGGTTATTTCGCTTATCGAATGGCTCGGACCGGTTGGGGCGACCTGCGCAGTGGTAGGTACGCTGTTGGTCGGAGTGGCCATCATGCTTTGGCTCGCGCGGGATAAATTCAAAAATCTGGCCAATGCTTTCAAAGACAACCCGCCAGCGGATACATTGTAATGGGCGACAGACTTGACCGGCAGTTACGTATTGATCGGGCGCTGAGAAGCAGCGCCAAAGCGGTCGTGTTAGCCGATATTGATCACGTCAAGCAGGATATCGGCGCAAAAACGATCGGCGCCCGGTTTGCGGGCAGATTAAGCGCCGGCTTGGACGATATCAGCGAACAGGCCTCCGGGTTGCCGGGCGGTAAGCTGGCCATTGTTGCAGCTATTGCCAGCGGCGCGGCTATCTGGCTCGCGCGCAAACCGATTGCTGAATTATTTGGCAATCTTGCTGATCCATCGGCGATAACGACCGATAAGGCGGCTCATCCCGACAACAAAATCGAACCGAAATAACACTATCGGGCAGGCATTACCTGCCCAGAAAAAGGCATGATATGAGTACGACAGATAACCGCTCAGCTCTGAAAGACAAGATTGACGCCGCCGAAGCCCGCAACGCATTGCGTAGCGCGGGCAGCAGCGCGGGCGATGCTGCCGCGGCAGCAGGCGATTTTATCAAACGCCATCCGCTGGCCACGATGGCCGGTGTCGCAGTGATCGGATTGGCGATTGGCGCCATGACCAAGCCAGGCCGCGAGGTAGGCAGGAAAGTTTCCAGCAATGCCGGTGAGCTCAGCCGATACGCATCGGAGATCGGCCTGGCCTATATTAGCGGGCTCATGGATTCGGTGGGTGATGCCGTAGATACCGGTAAGGATGCACTCACTGATCTGGGTGACACGGTTTCAGACAATGCGGGCGCGGCCAGACGCCGGGCCGCATTTGTCGGCGCAAATGCAACTGCGGCTGCAAAGTCGTTTTCGAGAGATGCGGGCAAAAAGGCTGGCCGGGCGCTCCGTATTGCGGGTAAAGCCGCAAAGCATTAATGCGATGAAGTGTGCTGGGTGTACAGCATAGACCGGGTGCCTCGCACACACAGGGGTCTATCCCGCGCCAATCCAGAAAGTAGAAATTCATGGAAGAAACAGACATCAAGCAAACCCTCCATCTGGTTATGGGCGGGCGGGTGAAAGACCCGCGCAGCATGGAGTATCAGGACCCCGAAAGTCTTCATGTGGTTGGCATCTTCAGTGAGTATGACGCCGCTGTTGAGGCCTGGAGGGGGAATGCGCAGCGGACGGTCGATGACGCAGAGATGAAATATGTTATTGTTCCGCTGCACAAATTGCTGACGCCCGCGGCCTAGCATTGAAACTGTGGGGCATGGATGATGATGATGCCCTACCGCATTCGTACATTCGCTGAAGGCGATGCAGAGGCTCTACACGAGCTGTCCTTGGCCGCAATTTCGGTTGTCGGGCCATCCGCCTACTCGCAGGAGCAGATAGCCGCCTGGTCTGCGCGGCACAGGCCTACGCAGGGCTTGGCAGACCGCGCCGCGAGCGGCCATGCGATATTTATCGCGGCAGACGCAGATAATGTCCCGGTCGCATTTGCATTGCTGGAACCCGACGGCCACCTCGATCAGCTCTATTGCCACCCCCAGCATACCAAACGCGGTTTGGCCTATGCCGTTCTGCGCGCAGCAGAAGACCGCGCTCTGATATCGGGCATTGCCAAGTTATATACGGAAGCGAGCGAATTGGCCCGGCCCGCATTTGAACGGGCCGGCTACGTGATGTTGTACCGCCGCGAATTCGATATTGATGGCGTGTCCATCCACAATTACGCGATGGAAAAACCGCTCCTGTGAGCGGCTAGGCCAAATCGTTTAGATATATTCTATTTTGTCGACGAGGTAGAATTTATCGCCCGATGGAACCGTGACCTCAATTTCGTCGCCCAGGTTTTTACCGATTAACGCGCGTCCCAGCGGTGAGCTGAAGGAAATCCGTCCGCCCGATGCATCGGCCTCTGTCTCCCCAACGATCTGATACGTTACCGGCTTATCATCATCATCCAGCAATGTCACAGTGGCACCGAATACAATTTTATCGCCGGACAATGTTCTGGGGTCAATAATCTGTGCTCTGCTGACCTTGCTCTCGATGTCGCCGATCATCGCCTCAACCTGGCCCTGACGTTCCTTTGCGGCATGGTATTCGGCGTTCTCCGACAAATCGCCATGCGCGCGGGCTTCTTCTATGGCATCAACAATTTTCGGGCGTTCAGAGCGCAACGCCTTCAGATCGGCCGTCAACCGTTCGTAGCCTTCGGCCAGCATGGGAACCTTTTCCATCGTAACTCTCAATCATGGTTAAGCGCCTGACCCTGAAGACAATTCAATACCGTACCGCCCTGAATGAGCAGAAATGATCCGATAAAATTGCCAGGAAAGCGTGTCTATTTATACATTATAATAGTCCTGGAGTGAACGGACTTCAAGCGTAGTCGGCTTGACCAACGCAATTGCCTCCGCTGTTGCCAGGGATGCGGCGGCAGTGGTGTAATATGGAATCTTCATCTCCAAAGCGGTGGCACGGATCGATTTACTGTCGATCATGCTCTGCCAGCCCTCCGTCGTGTTGATCACCAACGCCACTTCACCGTCGATCATTTTATCGACAATGTGGGGCTGTCCCTCGGCCACCTTGTTGACCCGCTCCACCGCGAGGCCCTGTTCAGCGAGATAACGCTGTGTGCCGCTGGTCGCGATAATCGTAAAGCCGCATCGGATCAAAGTCCGCACCGCCGGCACGATAATCGGCTTGTCGCTTTCCTTTACGGAAACAAATACAACACCGGTTTCCGGCCTGGATTGCGGCAGTACGACACCTGCGCCCAATTGCGATTTAAAAAATGCTGTCGGGAAATCGCGGTCGATACCCATCACTTCGCCGGTCGATTTCATTTCTGGAGTCAAGACGGGATCGGCACCGGGAAAGCGCGCAAACGGGAAGACCGCTTCCTTGACCGCCATATAGGGCAAATCGCGCTTGAATGGCGGAAATGTGCTGAGCATTTCACCGGCCATCACACGGCTTGCCACTTTCGCAACTGGCTGGCCAATAGCTTTTGCGACGAACGGCACCGTCCGGCTTGCGCGCGGATTGACCTCAATCAGATACACCTCTCCATCTTTCACGGCGAACTGGACGTTCATCAGGCCTTTTACACCCAGCGCCATCGCCAATGCGTCCGCCTGACGCTCCATTTCCTCGACGATTTCCGCTGGCAGCGAATAGGGCGGGATCGTGCAGGCACTGTCGCCAGAATGTACCCCAGCCTCTTCGATATGCTGCATGACACCCGCAACCACGACCTGTTCGCCGTCACAGATCACATCGACATCGCATTCAATCGCGTCGCGCAGATACTGGTCCACCAGAACGGGGCTTTCGCCCGAAACATTAACCGCCGTTTTGATGTAGTCGTCCAGCTGCGCCTCGCTATCGACGATCTCCATCGCGCGGCCGCCCAGCACATAGGACGGGCGCAGCAAAACCGGATAGCCTATACTGGCCGCGACGGCTGCGGCTTCATCGCGGCTATAGGCGATACCGTTATCCGGTTGTTTCAGTTTGAGCGTATCGACCAGTTTGGCAAAGCGTTCACGGTCTTCTGCAAGATCAATTGCGTCCGGGCTGGTACCTAGGATCGGAATACCTGCGCTCGCCAGTGCCTGAGCCAATTTGAGCGGTGTCATTCCGCCAAACTGCACGATCACGCCAACGAGTTCGCCTGATTGCTGTTCCACCCGCAGGATTTCCAGCACATCTTCGGTTGTCAGCGGTTCAAAATAGAGTCGATCGGATGTGTCATAATCGGTCGAGACAGTCTCTGGATTGCAATTGACCATGATCGTCTCAAACCCTGCCTCGGCCAGGCTGAAACAGGCGTGGACGCAGCAATAATCAAACTCGATCCCCTGCCCGATCCGGTTGGGCCCGCCGCCCAGAATCACGATCTTGCGGCGATCGCTCGGCATCGCCTCATTCTCGGCCTCGCCAAAGGTTGGCGCTTCATATGTCGAATACATATACGGCGTAATCGCTTCGAACTCGGCGGCGCAGCTATCAATGCGCTTGAATACCGGTAACACCCCCAGTTTTTTACGTAGAGTGCGGACTTCCTCTTCCGATGTTGCACCCGCCATCGCCTGCAGCGCATCATGTAGCAGACCGGAGCGCCGCGCCTGTGTTTCGCCCATTCCGCCTGCCACTCCGACAGAGCGCACGGCCAGGGTCGCAAGGCGTTTGTCAGAAAAGCCCATCGCTTTCAAACGGCGCAACCCGGCGGCGTCACCCGGTAGGCCGTCAGCGGAGATCTGCTTTTCCGCGGTGATAATATCCTCAATCTGGCGCAGGAACCAGCTGTCATAACCGGTAATATGATTGATCTCTTTTACGCTCAAACCCTCGCGGAAGGCCTGCCCGACTTTCAAAATACGGTCGGGCGTGCGGCGGGATAGCGACGCAGTAATAACATCATGCGCCACGCCTTCCAGTTCGACCACCCGGTTGAAACCATCGAGATCGGTTTCGAGCCCGCGCAGGGCCTTCTGCATGCTTTCTTGAAAATTTCGGCCGATGGCCATGACTTCGCCGACAGACTTCATCGCGGTGGCGAGATCGTCTTTCGCGCCTTTGAACTTCTCGAATGCGAAGCGCGGGATCTTGGTGACGACGTAATCTATGGTCGGCTCGAAACTGGCAGGCGTCGCGCCGGTAATCTCGTTGGTAATCTCATCGAGGGTGTAGCCCACGGCCAGTTTCGCCGCGACACGCGCAATCGGGAAGCCAGTGGCTTTCGATGCCAAAGCAGAGCTACGCGAAACACGCGGGTTCATCTCAATCACGATCAGGCGGCCATCGGCGGGGTTTACCGCAAATTGCACATTCGATCCGCCTGTTTCGACACCGATCTCTCGCAGCACAGCGATGCTGGCATTGCGCATGATCTGATATTCCTTGTCAGTCAGCGTCAAGGCGGGGGCCACGGTGATGCTGTCGCCCGTATGCACGCCCATCGGGTCGACATTCTCGATCGAGCAGATGATGATGCAATTGTCGGCCTTGTCGCGGACAACTTCCATCTCATATTCTTTCCACCCCAGCAGCGATTCCTCGATCAGAACCTCTGTTGTCGGGCTGGCTTCCAGACCCTCGCGGACAATCCGTTCAAACTCGGCCTTGTTATAAGCGATACCGCCGCCGGTTCCGCCTAAAGTAAAACTGGGCCGGATGATGCTGGGGAGCCCGGTGCGCTTGACGATTTCCTGCGCTTCTTCGACCGAATGAGCCACCCCGCTGCGTGCGCTTTCCAGCCCGATTTTGTCCATCGCATCGCGGAATTTCTGGCGGTCTTCGGCTTTATCAATGGCCTCTGCATCCGCGCCGATCATCTGGACGCCAAACTTCTTAAGGACACCCATCGATTCCAGCGACAAGGCGCAGTTCAGCGCGGTTTGTCCGCCCATCGTAGGCAGCACTGCATCGGGCCGCTCTTTTTCGATAATCTTGGCAACGATTTCAGGCGTAATCGGCTCAATATAGGTCGCGTCGGCAAATTCCGGATCGGTCATGATCGTGGCCGGATTGGAATTGACGAGGATAACGCGGTAGCCCTCCTCCTTCAGCGCCTTGATCGCCTGCGTGCCGGAATAATCAAACTCGCATGCCTGCCCGATTATAATCGGGCCAGCGCCAATAACGAGGATGGAGGAAATGTCTGTTCTTTTTGGCATTTAGGCCCTTGGTGCTATCAAAAGCCCCTTCCCTTGAGGGACGGGGTTGGGGATGGGTGTACGGCATTGACGGAAAAGAAACTCACTAACATCGCACGCAAACTGCGCCGCGATATGACCGGTGCGGAACGGCGATTGTGGTCGCATTTGCGCGCCAGTCAGTTTGAAGGCGTAAAGTTTACGCGGCAGTTTCCGATTGGCGGATATGTCGCGGATTTTGCGTGTCGCAGTCTGAAGTTGGTGATTGAGCTGGATGGCGGACAGCATTCCGGCAGTGTTACCGACGCCGCGCGAACCAAGCTCATCGAAGCTCACGGCTACAAAGTGATCCGCTTCTGGAACAACGATGTGCTGGCCAACACCGAAGGAGTCCTGACCCGCATCACCGAAGAAATCGCTATAGCCAGAAACAACCCCCAAATCCCCCTCCCTCGAGGGAGGGGCTAGGGGTGGGTGTACGCCGCCCGTTAGGTGGAGAAGCCTCACCACCGCCG